>VXZL01000577.1 GCA_009845505.1 Candidatus Poribacteria bacterium
TCGTCATTCCGTCCCCAGATAAGGAAAAAGCTGCTGCATCAGGCCTTGCTTGTGATGACGCAGGGATTCGATCTTCCGGCCCGTCGCAGCGATCAGGTCGTCCAGCGAGATAAGGCAGTCGGCGATTTTTTGCTGTTCAAGACGCGATGGGTAGGCCAGTTCAACTTGCGATATCTGCTTAGGATAGAGATGAGCAACTGTATGGCCTTGGGCGACTCTTGCGATTCTATGGCGCAGTGGGCTATTGAGCAAATAGCTGAAAAACGGACCGTATAGTTCTGAGCGAAGAATACTTAAATCGCTACCCAGTGCTACGCCTTCAGACAGGACGCAGGATGCCCTGGCAATGTCCGCCTTTGTTTCTCCTGAAGCGGGGACAATGACGTCCTCGGCCTGGCTAAGAACGAGCTGTTCCTGTTGAACGTTAGTGCTGGAAACGACCTCGTGAATCACCTCGCCGTAGTGCGTGTAGAGTTCCGCATATCTGATACAAGGAATTGCTCCATCATTTTCAATGTCTGCTTTTGAGATGCCCTTCCCCTTGGTGATGCTCGCGATATTGCCGATCTGTTCGCGTTTCCACGCACCAGCACGCAAAAACTCTGGGATCCGTAGCTTTGGCATGGTCTCACCGGGTTGTGGAAAAAGCTGCTGCATCAGACCCTTCTTGTGCTGCCGCAGGGCCTCAAGCTTCTGGCCCTCCGCAGCGATTAGATCATCCAGCGAGCCGAGGCAATCGGCAATTTTTTGCTGCTCGGAATGCAATACCTGGACTGGCGGGAGGGGTACGGGCAGCGACATTAGAGCGTCATTGGCAACGCTTAGCGCACCATGGGCGCGCGCACCGACCGTGATGTACTTGCGCAGCCATCGACCGTGATGATTTCCATGCAAGAGATAGTCGAGGTACTCCGGGACTACGGAAGTAGACTGTGGCCTGAAGCATGTGAAAATGCTGTTGGGCACTGATGCGTCCTTGGCGCCGCTATATCGGGCGATGTATCCCTGTGGAAATTCCTTTGTTGCACTCTTGTTGTAGGCAAAATCGTTCGTTTGCAGCCGTATATAGTTCTTGTACGAGCTGCCCGCGATAATGCGGCCGAACTTCTCTTCCTGGCTGAGGAGACCGACGCCCGTTGTTACACTCATGGGCACGCACTTGCTCGTCCCAACCTTTTCGGAGATCAGTTCCGCAATGTCGCCGAGAGGCTGGAAGTGCCAGTCTCCTGCGTTACGGAACTCTGGAAAGCGCAGCTTTGGTACCAGGGGTTGTGGTCTACTGGTTGTCATCGTGCTCCTGCCTGCTCGTAGGCGCTAAGTCCCGATATATCCTGGCCATGAGACCGTTTTTTCAGCAAAGGCACCAAGTCCGCCATGAGAGCGAGTTCACGCTCGCAGCGTTCACGCCATCCCAAACCGAGGGGCTCCATAAGGTCGGTGAGTTGCTCGCCGTCGAAGATCATGCGCCGGAGGATGGTGTCGACGAATACCGAAAGCGATACGTTATTGAGACCGTGGGCCGCGGCTAGATCGTCGATCTGCTTGGCCTGCTTCTCAACCTTGAATAGCTGGTAACCAGCACGAACTTCAGACTTGTTGAGACCTTCACCCTTTCTCAGTGAACGGACGTATTCGGTAATCTCTTCCTGTTCGTCAAGGAACTTGGCGTCGGATCGGATCAACTCGATGAGTTGCTCGCAGCTGGTCGTTCGTTTCTTCGGATTCTCATTCGAGAACTTTGCGATCAACTCCATAATGTAGTCGTAATCAATGCGGGCGGAAGCGAATAGGACGAACTCGAAATCAAGCTGATCGATATTGGGATTGGCTGGCTCGCTGCCTATTCCAGGCTTGCCCCGACGGTCCTTCAGGCGCCTCGCAGTTTCGAGATAGGCCCCCTGGAAGGCGAGGAGGTTGTCTTTGGGGAGGGTTTGCTCAATCCTCTCCCGCTCTTCGTCTTTGAGATCGGTGTATTGGTTAAGTTGCGTTTTGAGCCGCTGCACTTCCTTGAACCGGTTGATAAACTGAACGCGCGCGGCGTCACCCTTGAGGTTGATCACATGATCAGGCCTAGTGGTCAGGCCCTGCGATCGCATGAATCTGTCTAGGTCGGCGACGGCTTGCGTGAAGTCATTGATGACAACGGGTGCCTGGTCAACTAGCCAGATTTCCTTCGCCCGATCAGCCTGTTCACCGGAGAACAGGGTAAGAGCAGCATCTACGCTACGCTGTTGCTGGCGAAAGTCAATGATGTGGCCGTAGGGCTTGGTCCCGTTGAGTACGCGGTTGGTGCGCGAGAACGCCTGAATCAGACCGTGGTGCTTGAGATTCTTGTCAACATAGAGAGTATTGAGGTACTTAGAGTCAAAACCGGTCAGAAGCATATCCACAACGATGGTGATGTCAATCTTTTCCCGGCCCTTGTTGGGCAGGTCGCGGTTGGGGAACTGCTGATCCTTGATGCGTTTCTGTACGTCTTGATAGTAGAGGTCAAAATTATTGATGTCGTGGTTGATATCATATTGCTTGTTGTAGTCCGCGATGATGGCTTTGAGCGCGGTTTTCTTCTTTTTGGGCTCGTGCCGGTTGTCTTCCTTCTCCCGGGGGAGATCCTCCTGAATCTGTTGGATGTCGTTGTTGCCCTCCGCCGGCGGTGAGAAGACGGCGGCGATCTTCAGGGGCTGAAACTCCGGGTCGTCAGCTTGGCGTTTAGCCTGCAGCTTCTTGAAAACCTTGAAGTATTTTATGGCATCGTTGATTGAAGCAGTGGCCAGCAGTGCGTTAAAGCGCCGGTCATCGGTCGCCTCATCGTGCTTATCAAGTATGGCTTGGACAACCGCCTGTTTGGCGAGTGTCTGATCGGGCTTGAAAGCGGAAATGTCTTTTGGCCTGAAGTAGTCGATGTGAAAGCGGAGGACATTCCGATCATTGATTGCATGGGGGATAGTGTAGGAGTGGAGTTGCTTCTGGAACAAGTCCTCTGTGGTTCGCAGGGTAGCGGCACCTCCCTTGATCTTGCGGTCGGAGGCATTGTCTTTAAAGATTGGGGTGCCCGTGAATCCGAAAAGCTGGGACTTTGGGAAAAATTCTTTGATGGCTCGGTGATTCTCGCCGAACTGAGACCGATGGCACTCATCAAAGATGAAGACCATTCGCTTGTCGCCGAGATGTTCTAGCATCTGCTTGAAGGTTGACCTCCCATTGGATTTCTCCCTTCGGCTATATCTGCCGTTCTCTTTGAGGGCGAGCCCGAGTTTTTGAATCGTCGTCACGATGACCTTGTCCGCGTAATCTTCGGACAGGAGGCGGCGGACAAGTGTGGCAGTGTCGGTGTTTTCCTCTACGCAGTTTTCCTGGAATCGGTTGAACTCCTCACGAGTCTGGCGGTCAAGATCCTTGCGGTCGACGACAAAGAGGCACTTATGGATGCTTTCGTTGGTCTTGAGCAGGGTTGAGGCCTTGAAAGAGGTGAGCGTCTTGCCCGAACCCGTCGTGTGCCAGATGTAGCCGTTACCGCAGTTCTGATTGATGCAGTCAACAATGTCCTTGACTGCGTAGATCTGATAAGGGCGCATCATCAGGAGTTTTTGTTCGCTTGCGATCAGGACCATGTACTTGCTGATCATGTGACCGAGTGTGCACTTGGCCAGGAACTGGTCAGCAAACTTGTCGAGGTGGGCTATCTTCTCGTTGCCCCTGTCCGCAAACCGGTAAATAGGAAGGAATTGCTCATCAGCGTCAAAGGCAAAATGTTTCGCGTTGTTATTTGTGAAGTACAGGGTGTCCGTGCGGTTACTAACGATGAAGAGCTGAACGAAACAGAGCAGTGTCCTTGTATAACCGTTGCCGGGGTCGTTCTTGTACTTAACAATCTGCTTCATTGCCCGCCGGGGGCTGACTTCAAGTCTCTTAAGTTCAATCTGGGCTGCGGGGATGCCGTTAATTAGGAGAATGACGTCGTAGCGGTGATGGCTGTAGTCTGTGTTGATCCGTAACTGATTGACGACTTCAAAGGTGTTCTTGCACCAGTCCTTGATGTTGACGAGAGTGTAATTGAGAGGCGTACCGTCGTCACGAATGAACGCTTCTCGGTTCCTAAGGGAACTCGCGGCCTTGTATACATCCGGTGTGACTATCTCGTTGAGGAGGCGATGGAACTCGCTGTTGGTCAACTTGACGCGGTTGAGTGCCTCAAATTTTTCCCTGAAATTCTTTTCAAGCGAGGCCCGGTCGCGAATGTCTGGGCGGTATCCGTACTTGAGATCCCGCAGTTTTGCAACAAGGGCTTCTTCAAGATCACATTCGTATTGCATAACTTTTCAACATTTTCCTAGTTCTAAACTGGCCCAGTGCCACGGACTGTGAATGTCCTACAGCACCATGTATCCTGGAATTCTGCTCCAGAGGCCTGACTAAAAATAGAAACAGATTGGTTAGCACTGGAACTGAACAGTGTATCGGGATAGAATCAGATGAAATACTATCAGAATTGATTCCTCGGAGTATATCAAGATTGTCTCCCGTCCAAATGGTATGAGGCTTCAATTCGGCTGCTTGGGCGTACTCGCTACATTCAAATCCCGTATACATCAACCGCTCTTTGACCATGCCTGTCGCCGGAGGTTTCGTTGGGAATCATCCGGGCGAGCCTCGGTAGGCCGATCCCAATGCGGTGGGAGAGTTCAGGTCCTTCGCGTACCAATTGCCCAAGCCCTCCTGGAGAACTCTCCAATGTAAGTATTTATGTAAAAAGATGGTACACCGGCTACGGCTTGGCGTAAGATCCCCATACTTATTGTTCATTTTTCTGAATCCGTCTGTCCACTAAGTTGTGAAGATAGGATAAAGCAATGGGAGGGATGTGAATTGTGTAGCGTTTAGTCGGCATGGGGATACGCATATTCCTCTTCGATTTCGAACACGTCTGACTCAGCGTTCCATCTTAATCCATCCTTGCACATGAATGACATTAGGTAGATTTCATGAAGGCGCTCCGGCAGGTCTAGCATCTTATCAAATATGCCTTCGGGAAGAACTTTTTTTCGGATCTTGTGGCGGTAATCTTTTGCGGATTTGATAACACACTCATTTGTGTCACCCTCCACTCTAATTTGGTGCTCCTCATCGCGTTGTAAATGCCTGAATACATGAAGACCAGCCATTAGACTGCCCCCCATGTCTTCCACCCATCTATTAATGCACTCAAGGTCGGCAGTGCCATCCCCGCTCATTGTTAGGAGGTGCGCTTTTTCTTCTGCATCACGAAACATACTTTGAAAATAGTGGCAAATCCGACCGTCAATGCGGGCAGTACTTGGTATCCTACACCACGGACTATCCCCTGATCTAAGGAGAGATCTCCAAATTTCTATCATGAATCTTGCGTGGATCATCGATGGATGGTCGTGTACCTCACGTAAGGTGTAGCGCCAGTTCTCGTACTTATCCCCAATAGTCTGCAGGAAATCTTCTACAGTTTTCTCCTTTGGCCTGTCTGATAATCGGTGGAAGCTATGATAGACTCGGTAATAGGACCTCATATGTTCTATGGCAATCTTTGCGGCTTTGGACGCCTCGCGCTTTTTCTTGTCCTCGCACTTGGCCGTATTGTTTAAGTCCTTGTAAAGCCTCTCCAAGTTGTGAGAGTCGATTGGTGGCAAGAACATTTTCATCGCTTGTTCAACTCCACTATAACAGATGTGGGCACATACCCAGTACGCAACATCGCTGTGTTGAGATCGGAACATTACCGCAACCTCCCTATCAGTTCGGCAGCAGATTGACTCTACGTGTAGAAGCGCAAACAACAGACGATCATAGGCTTCATTTGTGCGACGACGAGGCCTACTGCGATCCTTCATTTTTCTGGGTCTTACGGCGTGCGTCAATTAACATGGCAAGCATGTATTCGTTATTACGAATACGTTTCAATTATTGCTTTTGCAGACTCGTCAAGACTTGGGAGCAATGTTTCTCTTTTGATATTGACTAAATCAAGCTCATCCAGAATGCTTTTCTTGTCCTCCGACGGTATCTCGCAAGTGTAATAACCATAAATCGGAATTCCTGAAGTGGACTTTAGAACCTCATTGCGTTCAAATCTTTCGTGAAATGCCGAAATAAGGAAGGCACCAGATTGCGCCTGGATGCGTTCGAAGGATCGCTCCGGCTCTACGATGAATACCCGGTAGAAATCCTTGGGATCAATGCGCTCCTCGAATTGAGACTTTTCTTTTCGCATCAACTGGTAAAGACGGTTGAGGGAATATTGATAATTGATTGGATAACCCCGAGGTAAGCCGGTCTCACCCCAAGGAGTGATTTCACCCATTGGCCAACCTAAGAGTACGTTTTGATCTATCCATGGAAGTTTGGCGAAATTGGCAATCACGGAGACTGTATCACTGTTGAAAGTCTTAATTGATTCCCGTGGTAAGGAAAAGACGTGTAGTTTCCCAGGCTGGGTGGTGTTGGCACCGAAACAACACCAGAACAGCGCCACCAGTGGGTTACGTGTAATATCAAGAAGTCTAGTTTTGAGTCCATGGTGCTGAGCAATCACCCATTGGGCAAAAGCTGATCGGGTGCCTTGAAAATCTATTGGTCGCCTTGCCATGAGGTCAAGAAGCATTTTACCTTCATTGACACGAAATCTGGACTTCCCCTCATTCGAGTGTCGCATTACAGAGGGGCGTAAATCCCAACCGTTTGCAGCCTCACCTCGGAAAAACAATATTGCATCGGGGAGATGTGACTTGGTGATTCTGCATGCCTCAAGCAAATCTTCTATACATCGGATGGTGTTAGTTGAAAACCATGTCTCATCGTATTTGGGGTATGACATGTACTCGGGAAACAGTTTAGCTTGCCAAAGCTTAGTCTCCCACGGATGTGTACCTACTAGGTTGGCCCCCGATAAATTTGCTCCTTCAAAACATGCCCAACGTACGTCAACACTCTCAAAATGAGCATTATTAAGATTTGCATTTGTAAGATCTGAACTCGAGAGCTCTACTTCTGTGAAAAATACATTCGACATATCTGCTCCGCTTAGCTTGGCACCCCGCATTTGTGTCCGGTTCAGCGTAGCATGTTTGAAGTCAGCACCATCAAGCCCCAAATGGGAAAGATTTGCATTGCTTAAATCAGCACCACAAAACTTCGCTTTCCTGAAATCTCCTCCACTAAATGCGGGCCCCGATAAAGAAGCCTTACTCAATTTAGCCCCCTCGAAATTAATCCCGGGGAGGGAGACCACGCTATTGATACTTGCAAGCCCCGCCTTTCGGTACTCCAAGTGTAGATCCATGCCTGAGAAATCTGGAGTGAAAGATTGAGAATGCCGTCTTCTGTTCCAACTATCGACGCCTTCTAGGAGCCACTGAATGTGCTGGAGATTCGCCATGTAACCTATCTGATTTATTTCGCTACGTATCCGCTCTATGCTCTGCTTGTTTGCTGATCACAACTTTGGGTTACACCAAGGGTTGAGACAAAACACTACTG
>VXZL01000282.1 GCA_009845505.1 Candidatus Poribacteria bacterium
GGTTACAAAATGCGTCAATACGTTTTATGTTTAGCAGAGGCAATGCCTCACGATTGGAGAATTGGAAAGAGTGTATGGAGTAGCGGGACCGGAGGAAAAGTGCGAGATTGTAATTTAGGAGACTGCACCTCCTTGAAAGCGCGGGCATTTAACACTGCCAGTGCGTTCCGTTGTTGGATTAAGACTCGATTATGGAGAAGGCACAGACCGAGGAGTGAACAAGCAGGCATCCTCCACTATGGAAGGAAGGGAGGGTTGCGCGCCTTCGCTTGATACGCTCCTCTTTGAGGAGACAAGCATGTTACAGACTGATGAGCAGTTGATGCTCTCTGTGAAAGACGGAAACAGAGACGCATTCCGAATTCTAACCGAACGTCATTACGCAAACACTTTAAACTTTATCTATCGGTTCGTTAAGAACCGGCCGCTTGCGGAAGATCTTTGTCAAGAGACGTTTCTACGGTTATGGCGCTGCGTACCAACGTACCGCCCAATCGCAAAATTCAGAACCTTCCTTTATCACATTGCCAAAAACCTCTGTTTGAAGCAGTTGGCAAAAGAGAAAAGGAAACCTCAAATAGAATCATTGGATGTACACTATGGAGATGATGATGAAAACTTTCACCCAATCGTTGTTGCTACCGCAGACACACACTGTTCACCAGAGGCACTGCTCATTGCCAAAGAGACTTATGAGGCGATTCAGACTGCAATCAATAAACTGTCGAAAGAACACCAAGTCGTGTTTCGGCTAACAGAACTTCAAGGATTATCTTATCAAGAAGTTGCTGAGATCGTCCAATGTCCGATTGGCACCGTTGCCTCCCGCAAAAATGCTGCGATTCGGCAGCTTCAAAAGTTTTTGGCACCTTATCGGGCAGCCTATGACTGATAATCTTTAGGCTTGAAATATATAATCTTTTTTGCACTCTGGCGTCCAATCTCACGCCAGAGTGCTTTTTTATAAAACAATTCAGTGGACAATTGGGATAAATTGGTGTATGATGTGAGATGGATTAAACAGGAGAACCAGCCACTTTGTTTTCAAACCTTCAGATCACGCATAGGGACATAACACAATGCAAAGCACTCCCTCTGAAGTCAAGGCACTTACTTTCGATGTCTTCGGCACAGTTGTAGACTGGTATGGTTCAATTGTCGCTGAGGGTGAAAAATTTGGAGAGACCCACGGTATTGATATTGATTGGGCACAATTTGCTCTGAAATGGCGTGCCGGATACGGACCCGCAATGAATAAGGTGCGACAGGGTGAATTACCGTGGCAGAACATTGACACACTGCATCGGTTGATTTTGGATGATCTTCTTGATGAGTTTAATATTACTGGCTTGACTGAAGCCGATACAGACCATCTGAATCGGGTCTGGCATCGGCTCAAGCCGTGGCCCGATGCTGTCAGTGGCTTAACGCGGTTACGCAGGCGATATGTTGTTGCTACACTCTCTAACGGCAACGTCGCACTGCTAACGAATATGGCAAAATTTGGGGAACTTCCGTGGGACTGTATCCTTTCTGCCGAATTAACGGGGCATTATAAACCAGACCCCGAAGTTTACGAGACCGCTGCTGCCCTACTTGGCTTATCTCCGAATGAAGTCATGATGGTCGCCGCACATCCTGGTGATCTCCGTGCCTCCCAAGCCGTCGGTTTTCAAACGGCACTCGTCCCACGTCCATTGGAGTATGGACCCGGTAGGGTTCAGGAAGTGACTGCGCATCCATCTGACTTGGTCGCCAATGATTTTAACGAGTTGGCAGACCTATTAGGCATAGCATAGTTTGTAAGGAGGATCGAAAAGCCGAAGTCGTCTCGCCAACAGATGTTCAATGGCGCGTCACCGAAAAGGTCCAAGCCTATCTGGATGCTGGCACCCAAATGGTATGGGTTGTTGAATCTGTCATGAAAACAGTAACAGTATATCGTTCTAAAACAGATATTAAGGTGTTTACGGATACCGACACGCTTACCGGTGAGGATGTTGTGCCGGGGTTTTCTTGTCGAGTTGCCCAACTTTTTGAATAGGATACAGTGGGAGGTCGCGAGCTGGGGCTCACTCCTACGAAAGAATTGGAGAATATATACATTATGGATAAAATCCGAATTGCTTTTATCGGTTGTGGTGGCATGTCTTCGCAATTGCAGCAGTGTATACCGATGGTGCCGGCGTTTGAATTCGTCGCTACCTGTGACCTCGTTAAAGAAAAAGCAGAATCCAATGCCCGAAAGTTCGGGGCACTCCGTCATTATACGGATTACAACGAGATGTTTGCAAATGAGGATCTCTACGCAGTCGCTGTTGTCGGTAGACCCGAGGATAAACTGCATCGAGACATCGGTATTGCTTGTCTCCGCCGCGGGTATCACATCTACACTGAGAAACCTCCTGCGACTACTGCTGAAGGCGCGAAAATGCTTGTTGATGCGTCAAATGAAACCGGTAAGACAGGCATGGTAGGCACAATGTGGCGGCATGCACCCGCACACCAGATTGCCAAGCAGCTGATGGACGAAGAAGAGTTCGGTGCGGCATGCCAGTATCATACACGCTATCTCGCCCCAGGTCCGCGGCTTCAGGAGGCGGGGTCCCCGTTTGCGTGGCCCTTCATGCTTGATCAAGTAATCCATCCGACCGATTGTATGCGTTTCTTTATGGGACAAGTCAGTGAAGTTTATGCGACGGGGACGGTTGATACAGCATCCAGCACTGTGTCGTTATCTGTGAACCTCCGCTACGAGAACGGCGGCATCGGGACGATGACCCTCGGCACTGGTCCCGTTTTAGAAGCGATGGTTTTCATCAAAGGCACTGGCAATCAAGCAATTCAGGTGTTGGAAACGCGCCAATTGCGCCGTTACCGTATGCCGACATGGCTCGGTGAGGGGGGCGGTTACGCTGATACACCGACTGAAACGTGGGATCTCAACACCGCATATCATGGTATTGGTAGACCCGGCTATCTCGAAGAGATGCAACATTGGGCAAAGTCGTTGCAAGAAGGGACGCAACCGCATTCCAGCCTTGAGGATTCCTATCAGAATATGCGCGTTTTGGAGGCGATTAGCCGTAGTGTTGAAACTGGAGAGGTTGTTCAAATTTCTGCCTGACTTGTAGAGAAAATACCTACTATGGACTGGGCACCGCGGGTCAAACCCATTAAAATCCGTCAGCTTTACCGATATGCTCGACTCGGCATCTATGAAGATACACTGCTACACGATGTCGGTTGGGAACTCTACGCTCGCTGTGCAGACATCGCCACAGTCGCCGATGTTTATCGCGAGGGACGTGTGCCATGTCCAAAATGCAGAACGAAGATCACGCGCCGGATTGACCCGCTCTTTAGTAAAGGCGAAGGCGGAACCCACGAACACTGGTTTCACTGCCCCCACTGCACCGGACGACTCCTCTGGCGCGACTGCCGTCAAGCCCTCCGAGACACCCCGCGATGTTTTGATTGTCGCGCCGTTCTACAGAAAGAAGTTGTGTTGCGATGCACCTGTGGTAAAACATGGTCCCAGGAAGCCTATAAGCAGTCGGTGAGAACCCGTGTCCTCTTACCCTGTCCTCACTGTCTTGAGCTCGTCCGTAGACCGGATCCACCGCCAGTGGAGCGAACCTCCAGAAATTGGCGATCCGATCCTGAGTTGCAATGTCCCAAATGTCAAAGCGTCGCACTCCATCAGCACGGTAATATTGAATGTACCGTCTGCGGCTACAAACGGCGATGGCGGGATTACCGAAAGAGTCTAAAAAAGAAGGATGAAAAACTCGAATGTCCGAATTGTGAACATGCCTTCAGATGGCAGGAGTGGCGCAAAAGTGTTCGGTCCCTACGGACTGGGAATCCACAACCCGCTCGTGAGTTCGTAAAAAAATGGCGCAAGTGCCGCACACCACAACAACGTATGATACAAATTGACACGCTACTCCAAACCCTGCACGGTAGAGGTCCATTGGCTCCGTTATTTATTGATAGTGGTGAACAGAAAATTCGCCAAATGCTTGACGACTTGGCATCATAGTTTTAAACGTTACCCAGAGATATATGTTATGCAAGATTCTATTACTAAACCGCAATGGGCAGAGGAAAATTCCCAAGATTTCATTGACTACGGCAAATACTTCGTCCCTGACCGAGAGATCCAAATTGATTGCATTTGTGAAGTGATTCCATCTCCATCGAAACCCACTTATATTCTCGATCTCTGTTGCGGTGCTGGACTCCTTACGCGGGCACTGTTGGATAGGTTTCCTGAATGCCACGTCTACGGTTTAGACGGTTCTCCGACAATGCTTGCTCACGCCGAAAAGGCACTTGCTGCTTATGGAGAGCGTTTTAAGACACACCTCTTCGATTTAGCTGCAAGCGATTGGCGCGAATTGCCTGTCCCCGTCCATGCTATTGTATCTTCTCTGGCGATCCATCACTTAGATGCTGTTGAGAAACAAACACTGTTCAAAGATATGGCATCGCTCCTGATGCCGGGTGGCAGTTTCATTATCGCTGATCTGACTGAGCCGATGGATCCTTTTGGACAAAGGCTTGCAGCGAAGGCTTGGAACGAAGCCGTGCGTCAACGTTCACTGGATTTGGATGGTGATTTGAGAGGATATGAACAGTTTCGTGAATTGGGTTGGAACCATTATGCACAACCCGAACCCGCCCCAGATTCGATTGATAAACCGTCATCTTTGTTTGATCAACTTAAATGGCTTGATGAAGCCGGATTTGTTGATGTTGATGTTTTCTGGATGAAGGCTGGGCATGCTATCTTCGGAGGTCGCAAGCCGAACCCAGAATCAAAATGAACGATTGCTAATCGAAATCGACAACTCAGGAGGAAGACCATGAAAGTTCTGTTTCTTATAACTTGCATTATGAGTTTGATAATGCCTACTGGTACGCTTTGGGCACAGAACATGGCACTGGAATTAGATGGGGCAACAGCTATCGAAGTGCCAAACAGCGACAGTTTAAATCCCAAAACCGCGATAACGATAGAGGCGTGGATGAACATGAGTAAACCGGTCGGTGAGTGTCTCGCAAAGGACTGGGGCGGTCAAAGGGATTACATTTTTCCAGAGATTGTCCAAAACGGGACGGGATTACGATTTGTCCTTTGGCCCGGCACAAAAATCCTTGATGTCCCTGGATTGAAGCCGAACGAATGGCAACATGTCGCGGGTGTCTGGGATGGTAAGGAGATGCGGACATATATTGATGGCGAAGAGAAGGGGGCCGCAGCTTTTGGAGCAAAGGAATTAGCGGCAACCGATGCTTCCCTGTATATCGGGGTCGGTGATAGTCAAAATTGGTTCTGTACAGGTGCCATTGATGAAATCCGTATCTGGGAAGTTGCTCGCACCGAAGAAGAGATTAATGAATTTATGATGAAAGTCCTCAACGGTGATGAAAAGGGTCTAAACGCGCACTATACTTTCGATGCGGGTGATGCTAACGATAATACCAAAAACGGAAATGATGGCAAGGGTGGATTTGGAAAGCCAAATTATATTGATGTCACCAATGATCTTGACCTTGAGCCACTTTCTGTTGAGCCAGGTGATAAGTTGGCGACAACGTGGGCATGGGTGAAACGGACCCAGTAATTAATTTCACTAAGGAATAAAAATTGTATCAACTTTCAGATAAGATTCTTTCGTTTTATAGACAGACACAAGAGGCAAACAGACTTACAACCAGTGTCAAAGGGCAACTGGAGTTCGTACGCACCCAAGAGATTATCACACGCTATCTACCCGCACCACCGGCAGTAATCCTGGACATCGGAGGTGGTTCGGGACCCTATGCCTGTTGGTTAGCAAAGACTGGTTATGAAGTCCATCTCGTGGATCCAGTCGATTTACATATTGAACAGGCGAAAGAAGCCTCAAATCAACAACCAGAACACCCAATTGCCAGCATATCGCTTGGCGACGCGCGGGCACTGCGTTTTTCGTCTACGTCTGCGGATGCTGTGTTGTTGTTGGGGCCGCTCTACCATCTCATTGATAAAAGTGAACGGCTGCTTGCACTTAGCGAGGCATACCGCGTATTGCGAGACGGCGGGGTTATGATTGCTGCCGGTATCTCACGCTTTGCGTCCATGCTTGATAGTTTTTTTGAGGGTCGATTCGAGAATCCTGTTCACGTGGACATCGTTCAAAACGACCTCCAAACAGGTTACCATCGCAACCTGACTGAGGACCTTAAGTACTTTACAGATGCGTATCTTCACCGTCCTGAAGCACTCAATTCTGAAGTGGTTGCAGCCGGTTTTCAACATCAAGCGACACTTGCTGTAGAAGGACCAGCGTGGCTTTTTGAATCGTTTAAAGATTATTGGACAGATCCTGAGATGCGTTCTGTTGTTTTGGATCTAATTCGCAGGATTGAAGCGGAACCGTCGATACTCGGCATGAGTGCGCATATCCTTGCAATAGGAACCAAATAGGACGATATAATTTACCGCTATCCGCTGGTGAGGTTTCCTAACCTCACCTTATAGTGTATAAGTTAAGGTGATTAATAATGCCTGAAGGTCAGGTTGTTGAGAAAACAAAAACATTCGCTACAGTTGAGTCGCTGCAGGTGGATTTTAAAGCACTCGGTATTGAAAGGGGAATGGTCTTATTAGTCCACTCATCCTTGAGTGCGATGGGATGGGTTTGCGGCGGTGCTGTCGCTGTTATCCTCGCACTTCAGGAAGTCTTAGGCGAAGTGGGAACACTCGTAATGCCGACCCACTCAACCGACCTGAGCGATCCGAGCCAGTGGGAAAACCCACCTGTCCCTGAATCGTGGTGGCAAATCATACGTGAGACAATGCCTGCCTATGATCCCGATTTGACTCCGACCCGTTCAATGGGCAAAATCGCCGAAACCTTCCGAAAACAAAAGAACGTTCTTCGCAGTGTGCATCCGCAGAGCTCCTTTTGCGCAAGTGGGCCCCAAGCATCTTACATCATAAGCAACCACTCCTTGGCGTTTGGCATGGGCGAGAATTCACCGCTTGCCAGAATCTACGATTTGGATGGTTCTGTCCTGCTTCTCGGTGTCGGGCATTCGAGCAATACCTCTATACATCTTGCAGAATACCGAGCGGACTTTCCAACCAAGCGCGTTGTGCAGGAGGGTGCCCCGATCTCGCAAGAGGGTTCAAGAACCTGGACTACCTTTGAAGATATTGATGTAGACGATTCAGATTTCCATCGCCTCGGTGAAGATTTTTTGCGTTCTGACGCGGGCAAAGTAGTTCGGCGTGGCAAGGTCGGCATCGCAAATTGCCAACTCATGCCACAACGTACTATTGTGGACTTCGCTGTTGATTGGCTTGCGGGAAATAGGAAGAACCGATAACTAACAAAAAATTGAACTTTTCTTTTTGTATGTGTTATACTATGAATACGGATAAAAGAGAAGTACCCCATCTACGGAGACCGACACGAATAGATGCGAG
>VXZL01000066.1 GCA_009845505.1 Candidatus Poribacteria bacterium
CTCAAGGAGCCATTTTTTAGCGGCCCAATCAACACGGGGGATGACGTTCTGCCAATCGCCGTCAAGATCGTCAAGAATAGACTCCCATGCCGAGAACACCCATTCTGTTTCCTCGTCCCGTTCGGTGACAAAGGATTGAACGAAATAGAGGTACTCCCGCTGTAAATCAACGGCGGAAATCGTTTTCCCAGATTTCAATTCGATTCGCCACGTGAAAGTATTATCGCGTGAGATATGCCGAATTGCGTACACTGGATCGGCGAGTTCAAAGGCAGGTAGCGGTAACTTCTCGCCGTGCCTTTCATAAAACGTTTCAATTGCCGAGAGGAGGAGGGCTGTAGTGCCGACCTTGAGCGCAGTTGCGTACTCCGACATATTAGAATCACCGACGAGTAGATGAAGTCGCCGATATTTCGTGTAATCACTGAGCGGTTCGTCTCTGGTATTGATGATGGCTCGGCTGAACTGAATCCATTCATAAATTTCAGTAACGATATGGTCTGCGCGTTGTGAGATTTGATAATACTGCTGCTCGCCGAATTCGTCCTGAAAGTCAGCGAACTCAATCATCTCATCGTAAGCCCCGACTCTACCGGCACCTGCGTAAATCTGTCGGGTAACGAAAAAAGGCATCAGCGTTGGAATGACGACGCGATAAAACGGGACTTCGCGACTGACTTGGAAGTTTTCATGACACCCAAAGGTTGCGCCTGTAAAATGATCGATATTGTTTTTGAAGAAAGCAGTCGGCAACCCCGTATCGGCAAGAATGCTATTGATGACGCGCTCAATAGCTTTATCATAGGCAACGAGGTCAAATAGGCTTGCACACTCAGGCGTTGCGTATTCGAGATGCCCCATATCGATATAGAGGCGGCCGCCATTAAAGAGGAATCCACCGTTCCCGGGGGGTTCGCCCCAGTCGCGGTAGTGGATGTCTCGGAGCCCGAGTTCCAGTGCGTCAAAGACGTAGTCTCGGACTCGCGCGGCGACCCCTTCAGAGGTGCCGCGTATCTGCTCAGCACGCGTCATGCATCCAAATTCAGTTTCGATTCCAAAAATTCTTTTGTTCACAATCTTTACCTATTACAAGGAGGTTAGCATGAGGGTCAGGTGAATTACTCTACGGCTCAACAGGAATATTATCCGTCATTGTTTTCTTTTTGAAGTTGTTCAAGAAGTCCTAAAGCATCGGCAAGTTGGGTTTCAAGACTTTGGCGTGCCTGTGCTTCTTGGGTAGCACGTGCTTCGGCATTTTCCGCGCGGACTTCAGCGGCAGCAACCCGTTCCTTAGGTGGTGCAATCCATGCCGAGCGATTTTCATCGTATAGACTTAAGACCCCGTTGTGTTCGCCTAACTCCAGACCTAACACAACAGATGGTAAACGTCCGTCTATAAATTCTATCGCTTCATACGTCCCATCAACAAGTCGGTATCCTTGGAAATGTGGTTGTACCTCTGCATAAGGATCATAGATATAATACTCACGAACCCCAAGAACAGAGGCGTAGAGTTCTTTCTTGTCGGTTATGTCTTTATTATATGTACTTGGACTCGCTGCTTCTAACACGAAGTCTGGCGTGTGTCCTTCCTCCCAGGTTCGATAGGTCCGTCGGTCTTTTTTACTGACCCCAAAGACGACGAACACATCGGGTGCCACGGATTTATAGATGTTTCCTTCTTCATAATATATCAGCAAATCACCCGAAACATACACATCGTTGTTGTCCTTGAAATGGTCTTCGAGCATGAGAATAAAATCCATGATGAGTCTTCGGTGTCGGTCGGTTTCAGCCATAGGTTTACCATCGGACTCGGGATAGACGACTGTGGGAGCTGCTTTTATGTTTTTTGACATAATGGTTCCCTCTGTGTTATAAAGGTCTATCTGCTGAAGTTCAAAACTTATGGAAGGGCGGTTTCAATTTCTGGTGTATTCAGCAATCGGAATTTACTGGTCCCGGACTGCGTGGTTTCCAAAACCCCTGCCTCAATTTCACCATCTTCTCTTGCGACGCTAATGATTTCGTGCATCTGTTCGGTGTCTATCCGAGTATCTTCAGATTCCATATTTTCGGGTTCTCTTGAACTTAACTCTTTGCCGATTGCCCACGCCTCTAAGCCCAGTCGAAGTGCATCAGCGAGATCTCTATCCGCCTCCTCAGGTGCGGCGGCAAGATAGTTTTGCATCCCGGTTTCGATTGTTTCGGTTCCGCCAATAACAGAGAAAGCTGCATCGGTTCGGACATTCCCATCGTAGTTGATACCGGTAAATCGGTTCTGTTCTGAAGTCCTACCGAGTTCAGCGAGCAACATTTTAATGATGTAGGCTTCACCAACGATGGATTCAAAAGCCTGCTTGAAGGTATGTGCTAAAACAAAGTTGGTTAGCCGGTGTAAATTGACATCTTCGGTGGCGTTTTGAAAACCTTGGACGCTGGCGGTATCGGTGACAAGCATCCGTAGCCGTTCAATATCAGCCGGATGTCCGATTGCGGAGAGCGCAATCCGGTCATGCACCTCAAAAATCTTGCGTTGTCCTCTGCCGATAGTGAGTAGTACCATTCCTTCGTTATAGGTAAGACCTACAACGGGGCTACCGACTCGGAGTTGATCTTCAATGTAATCTCGCCTGTCTTGAATTGCTTCTATCCACCGATAGGGTTCATCTCGCATTTTTTGGTTATGTGCCTCACTATAATTGGCTGTCGGCTATCAGGGCAGGTTGCTACGCAACTTTCTCAGCAATCAGTATATAACATGTTTCCCGACACAACGACCGCTTTGCTGATAGCCACATTTCGTTATGTTAAATTTATATTATTTTAGACTGCCTCTGCATCTGATTGCGCTGCAGCGTAAGATTCAGTTAAGTCTTCATTAGAAAGGGTTTCGACTCCGGTGCGGGTTACGGTTTTGATGGTCGGAAAGATTTGTGCCCGTGCGTTGTAACCGCTGGTTGCGGCATCATACTCACTTGCGGTATCCAAGAGTCGCAAGATTGTGATGGTTGCTTGCCGTTCATCCATCTCCTGCAAGGGTGTCTCACCAAAACGAGAGAGATAACGTAGTACGCCGCGAATCCAGATGGAGCCAGAACCGGTTGTGGCGAAGTTAACGTTCTCAAAGTGCGCGCCGAGTGCATCATAGAAGAAAATCTTACCGCCGTTTTCCGCCTCAGGCGCCTCCAGATCATAGAGGGCAAAAATCGGAATAACACCGCCGATGCCTTGGAGTGCCATCGCCAAGTTATCGCGAATGAGTCGGGACAGCATCCGGAGTTTGCCTTCAAGGCTCAACTCTTGGAGTTGGCTGCGGCGAAAGTATTGAAATGAATGCTCAAGTATCCGCGCGATCTCATAAGCAATCGCGGGTGACCCCGAAATGGCAAGTACAGAATGCCTATCAATCTGTAAGACTTTCTCAGCGCGGTCATAGATGACAGCAGTGCCGGCAGTGGCCCGCCGGTCACCCGCAATCATAACCCCATCTCGATAGCGGACAGCAACAACAGTCGTGCTGTGTGCGATCTCAATATCTGCGTGCTGCTGCGTTTCAGATGGCAAACCTACCTGTAGGGGGTAGTTTGCATGTTGCAAAAGACTGAGAAAGTCTCCTTTGTGGTTTATTGTGTTTTTAATTGACATTTCTTAATGGCTTTCGGCTTTCAGCGAGACGGCTATTGGCTAATGGCTGTTGGTCTATGGAAACCATTTGCCAACTGCCAACGGCTGATTGCCAATTTCTTTATTCGCCGGTTCTCTGTCGATAGCGACGGGATTGATCTTTGTCAACCCTACGCATCCGTTTGAGAAGTTCTTGGGTATCGGGTCTGCTAACTTTCTGGCGTTTCGGTCCACTGCTATCATCATCACCATCGCCGGGACCGATTGGTTTCGTGTCTCTCTGCTTGCGTTCGAGCTGTGCAATAAGTTTGGTTGCCATTTTATCTCTCCTTTTTAGTAGTTGGCTATTCGCGATTAGGGCGTTCCGCTACGCTCCACTTTTCGCTGTTGTCTATTTGCTAAAAGCGCAGCAACCTAACCGTTAACCGCAATTTATAAACGCAATTTCTTAATAAGTGTTCCAACGTCAGGCGATTCATCAAGTGTCTTATTATACTGATTTGCGATCTCCGCATCGGCGAGTGCGTTGAGATTGACTTCGTGCGTGCGTCCGTTGACGGTAAAGGTAATACTATCCCACTGGATGGCTTTTATAGAGGTACTGAACCGATCGACGGCACGCCCTCGGAAATAAGCCCGCGTGCCAGAAGGCGGATTATGAAGTGCCGCCTCAATCTGTTCGTCTGTGACGATGCGCCGCATCGGGAACCCGTAGTATAGTCCTTCGTCTGGATTGATATTGTGATATTCTAAATCCAGACTCTGGAGCCATGCGTCATCCCAAGCAATATCTTCTTCCTCCGCAAAGGTTTGGAGTAGCCATTTCTTCGCCACCCAATCAAGTCGGTCAACGAGTGTCATGGGATCCGTTTCAAGTGCGTTGAGAGTATCTTCCCATTCAGTGAGCACCCAGTCAATCTCAAGCCCGACACTCTCATCGAGATGCTTCTGTGCGAGGGCAAGGTACTGGCGCTGATGGTCAATAGCGGACATCGTCTTCCCGTCTGCCATCATCACCATCCAGCGATACGTCTGATCGTGCGATACAGTTTTGATGGTATCAATCGGATTTGCGAGTATTAGACTCTCAGGAATCTTGTCTTGTTCAATCAGTGTAATGACGAGTGCGGTTGTACCGACTTTGAGTGCGGTTGCGTACTCCGACATATTTGCGTCGCCAGCAATCCCGTGGAGCCTACGATATTTCGACGGATCCGCATGCGGTTCGTCCCGCGTGTTAACGATAGGACGGTTATGCATTGTATCAACGCTTGCCTCAACGTGAAAGAAATCGGCACGCTGAGAGAGTTGATAGTGTCCCGGTGTTGCGAGTCCGGCTTCCGTTTCGATGCCGAGTTTTCCTGCCCCGGCGAAGACTTGACGCGTGATAAAGAAGGGCATGATGCCCTGTTTGAGTTTCTCAAATGGGACTGCCCGCGCCATGAGATAGTTATCGTGGCACCCGTAGCTATGCCCGTGCAAATCGGTATTGTTCTTATAGAGTAGGACACGTTTTCCAAGTTTCTCACTGCGGGTTTCAGCGCATCGCTGTAGGATACGTTCGCCGGCTTTATCGTGTGCGACGAGTTCAAACAGACGCTTGCATTCGGGCGTGGAATACTCGGGATGTGCGTGGTCGTTGTAAAGGCGTGCGCCGTTCACGAGGATGTGATCGCTCTTAATCTCCGCGAAAGAGAGTCGATTTTTCTTGTTGCGTTCGCGGTCGCGTGCCGCCTCCTCCTTTTCATCAGGATGGTTGGAGAGAGCGTCTGCGCGAAAACCGCGTTCATCTCGAAACGGGTCTTCCCCACGGTAGTCCCACACCGGTCGAAAATCTTCCTGACGATAACTTTTTATCAACTCAATTGATTGCTTAACAGCATCAATGTTTGACTCATTTTCGAGTGTTATCCCGTTTTCAGTTTCAATTCCAAAAAGTCTTTCCATATTTTTATGGCTATCAGCAGTCAGCAGATCATTGTGGCAGTTAGAAACGTTCGCAATCGCCATACGCTGCTCTTGGTTTTCGACTGCCAACGACTGATGGTTATTAAATCACGCGGGATCCTGAAGTTTTGCGCCGCTCCTGTTTTTCAAGTTTGATAGGCGTAACCTTGACGACATTGGCAGGATCGTAGTCAAGGAGTTTGAGCCAATCTTCTGTCGCTTCCGTTGGTGGGAAGATTTCGCTTTCACGATACTCGGCAGCAAGTGCGTCTAAGAGGTCTGCGCGTGAGATACCACTTTCTTTTTCGGGGTTCTGAATTGCGCGTTTGAGTGCGGTTTCTTTGGCTCGCTGTACAATTGACTCAATAATTGCGCCACTACAGAGATGTCCGCGATAGAGGATATCGCGTCTACCACTTCGGAGTGCGACTTCAAGGAATCGGTTTTCCTCGCTCTCACGGAACATTTCATCAACAATCTGTGCGATTAGATCTTCGACAGCCTTCTCAGCAGGAATCAGATCTGGTACTGTATCCGCTGAACTCTCCTCGTCTGCAGCACCAAGGAGTTCCTCTGCTGCGATGGGTAGTTCCGGCGTGAGATAGATACGGAAAATGTCTTTTGCGGCATCTGCATCTGGCCGGGTTACTTTAATTTTTCTATCAATCCGTCCCGGTCTTAGAATGGCGGGATCGATTAGATCTGGACGGTTCGTTGCGAGGATAATAACAACGTCTTGTAGAGATTCAATGCCATCCATCTCTGCACAGAACATAGGTACGAGGGTATTAGAGATACTATGGGATCTCAGGGCGCGCCGCGTGCCTAAGATGGATTCTGCCTCATCTATAAAGACGAACGCCAATTTGCCCTCATCCTTTTTCTCGCGGGCGATTTGAAAAATCTCTCGCACCTTCCGTTCGGATTCACCGAGCCACATATTGAGGATCTCAGGACCCTTGATGTGAAGGAAACAGCCTTCAATATCCTCACCGCTCTCTTTTCGGAGCCGTTGCGTTAAGTTATAGGCAGTGGCTTTCCCGATGAGCGTCTTTCCGCATCCCGGAGGTCCATGGAGCAGAAAACCTTTTGGTGCGCTATATTGGAATCGTTCAAAAAGTTCAGGATGGAGGATTGGCAGTTCAATGGTATCCTTAATTCTTTGGATGGTCTCGTCAAGTCCGCCTACCTTCGACCAAGGAATATCGGGAACAGCCTCAAGTGCATAAGCATCTGTTTCTTTGGCAGCAAGGTATTCCAGAGCGACTCGGGAGTTGGAGTCAATCCGTACTTCATCGCCGGGCTTGAGTTTTGCATCAGCGAGGTCGGTGGAGCGTTCAAGGATAATCGATTGTGCGTTGGGTTCTTGACCGATACGGAGCCGTCCATCTGGCATGACATCCGCTATTTTTGCGATAGGCCCGGCATCGTTGTATCCGAGTTCCCCGACGACGACATACGCCTCGTTGAGTAGAACGCTAAACCCTTTTTTGAGGGTTTTCGGGTCTAATTGTGTATCGAGATTGGCGTAGTATTCGGAACCGCCGACGATAACACGGGCGATGTCTTCTTTGGGCAATCCAAGCAATGTACCAATACGATTTGCGGGTGAGGTAAGTTTCTCGATCTGTGCCTCCATCTCGGCGTGGATACGGAGTGCTTCCTGCTGAATGGCGTGGATTCTTTCACGAAATTCACCTTCATCACTGAGGATCGAACGCCGCAGTTCAAGGAGCCATCGACGGCGCCGGTCATCAACAGGGGTCTCGGCAATAATGTGGTGAATCAGTTGTAAGGTGTAACCGGAACTCGCCTCCTCTTCTTCAGACGCGAGTTCTTCTTCGAGTTCCTCGTCATGCTCAGCAAACATATCACGTGTGTCGGGGCTTACGTCAGCAATT
>VXZL01000024.1 GCA_009845505.1 Candidatus Poribacteria bacterium
AATTATAACTTTCTACGAACCAGACCCACTACGATGGATTAATTTCAAAAGGAGAGGTAAGAATGTCTGATAACGCAGCCTGGAATGAAACGCTAATTGAGAAGAACGTGACGTATTCTATTGAATTGGATGGTCAGTTTTTTCTGATTGAAAATGTCCCTGCTCGCGTCAACATTGAAACCGGCGAACAACATTTCTCTCCAGAAACCGTTGAACGTTTACATCAAGCAGTTTGGAAACAGTGTCAGCCTGTTCGTACTATCCAGACCCCTGTATACGAGTATACCGACCTAACTGTTGAAACGGATTGACGACATTTGGTACTTTCGCAAGAGGCGAAGTCGCACGGAGTGTGCTGAATTTGACTTAAAATGAAAAAAAGGGACGGTTATGCAAAGACCGTCCCTATCTTAAGAAAGATTTTTTGAAGAAAAAAACTACGCAATCTTTACCGATCATCGGTTGGTGGAGAAGGCACAACAATCTCGGGTACATGTGGACGTTGCTCTTCGCCTTGCAACTCAATCAGGTACTTCCAACCATTTTCATTCGTCCCAGTCTTACCATCTTTATCCATTGCGTTGTAAATTTCAATCCAGTTCTGCACATGAGGTACTTCGTTGATGTCCCAACCTGTTTGAAGGGTGCCATCTGAAATAGCGGCTAATTGTTCATCTTGTGTTTTGGTCGGATCGTTGAGACGTTCAAGATCGACATGACGAGATATGGAGACGTTTCCGCTCAAGACTCGTTTTGGTCCCTGTGGATTTCGGTGCCCCCAAATGCTGTCATCTACGTTGCTCATTCGGTCAATAATTCTACTCACCGTTGTATCATCTGGCATCGCACCGTAAGTGAACCGAATTTGCCAATCTTGAAGATTAATACGACTTTTGGTCGTATTGAAAAGTTCAATCAAAACACTATGGTGAAGTTTAACGATGGCGACCTCGTTAGAGTCTTTCGGTAATACAGTCGGATTCTCCCCTGTCCACCACAATTCTTTAATCTTAATCCCAGTGGTTTCACCATCAACTAACTGCACCATGTGTTTGGGCTTGATATGGTGAATGACGAGAGCTTTAGAATGTGCTATAGAATCTGTAGGTTTGAGCACCTCAATTGTCACACCCGTACCATCAGTCTCCTTTGCAGGCAAAGCACTCACAAGTCTCAAGGCTTCACCTCGGGTTAACCCTAAATCCTCAGAGACATCTAAAGTGAGTGTCTCGCCCCCATCAATATGCCTTGATGGTATATCTTTCGTTATAGCGTTTTGGGACATCTGTTGTGCTGAAGTCAACGGTGGAATATACAAACTTGACAACAATAGCGCAATGACACTAATTATCGAAAACAGATTTTTCGTTTTCATGAGACCTCTTCTCCTTCAAAAGATAATATCGTTCCGTAAAAACCTCACCCATAACTTGGCGTTTAACCAGATTCAGAATTTTCTGATTCATCATCTTCAAAACGTTTCAAGTACTCAATAGCTGTCTCTAAAATCGCTATGTTGTCTTTAAACCTACCCAAACCAGTATTACAACTGTCACAAATCCATTCGCGTCCCGATCCGGTGCTGTGGTCGTGATCAGCAACAATTTTTGCAGTTACTTTTACGATTGTCCGCTTCTCACAAATAGGGCATATAAAAACACTTTGGTCTGATGGTCGCCTGTCATCCATTCTCCTACGTTCTGATGTTGGCATTTTTTCCCCATCAATAATTTTTCGACAGTCTTTACAACTTGGACGTGTTGTAGGTCTCCCTTTTGCATTTGTCTGATTTCTATCAAACTCATTTTTGGGTTTCAGAATGTGACAGACGTTACAAATTTTAACCGCGTACTCTTCTCCTGTCTCACCAATATTTATAACTCGAAGAGAGCCAAATGGTGCTATGACCACTTCATTTTTCCCAATGAAATAGACCTGCGCGCCTTTTTCACAAATCGAATTGATTATACCAACAGAATTTTTGACGATTCCATTGATAGGTTGAGTAGCAATAACAAAATCATCAGGTTTCATATTGTATCTCTAAGCCAAGCGTCTCTATTCGTTCATTAGCGATAGCAATGTACTCCTCGGAAATATCAATACCTATAAATCTCCGTCCGTGTACAAGTGCCATCTTGCCTGTTGTACCGCTGCCACACATGGGGTCAAAGACAACATCCCCGGGATCTGTCCAAGACAAAATATGATCCTCTGCTAACCTTTCTGGGAAAACAGCAGGATGTTTGAAAGCAATCTTATCAGTGGTTGTGCCACCGTACCCAACAGCATAAGACCAGATGTTAGTGCGGGTCTTTTCCTTTTTCAGTTCCTTGAGCACCTTCTTGTTTACGCCGTCAGACTTTTTGTTATAGACAAGCATTTCCTTCCCGTGTCTGACAGTTTTAGTTTTCAGCGGATTGAATATATTAGGACTACCCTTCGACAAAACAAACATAAATTCATGGCAGTTCGTGTAAGCGTTGCTTCGCATAAAGGGCGTATTCTTTTTCTGATAGATCATCACATCGTGCATCTGAAAACCTATCTCTTGAAAAAATATCCCTTGTCTGAAACTAGTAAGGGTACGTCCGCCATTAATTTTGTCGCCGACTACCCAAACAACGACTCCACCAGGCTTTGTCACCCTGTACAATTGCTTTGCGATATTCTCAAAATCAAATGAGTAGCCCTTATAGTCTCGAAGATTGTCATAAGGTGGAGAGGTCACAGTCAAATCGACAACTTCCTTATCCATGTTAGACATAAATTCGACACAATCTCCAACAAAAAACCCCTGTTTTACCGCCATTTTTTCCTCCATAAAAATTGGGTTGACATTCTATGGCGAGCAGAATAAAATAGAAGTGCCAACATAAAATGACAAAACTCACTCAGTTCATTTGGTTGGTAAGGGGTGACCGACATCACCCCTTCTCTTAATATTCCACACCTTTTCAACTTTTTTGTCAAGAAAAAAGAGACATTCGCTTCCTATATTTTGGGACAGAAACTATTCAAGAATACGCGCCATCCGCTCACGAATCCATGCCTTGTGTTCAGGGTGCGTGTGAATATAGAAAGTGCCGTTCTGTATAGCATTATAGACCTGTTCCGCTACCTCTGCAGGCGACAATCCAGCTTCCATCTCGGCGCGGGTATTCCGGGAACCACCGATCACTATATCACGCGATTTCTCCACTGGATTTTGCAATGTGTCCGGTCGGTTCCGAGCAGATTCCAAAATCCCCGTGCGAACCCATCCGGGACACAACACATGTACTTGAATATTCGCGCCTTTCTGTGCCAATTCATCAGCGAGGGTCTCCGAAAGTACGACGACCCCGTGTTTACTCACCTTGTAGATGCCTTCGCCACTGCCTCCCACCAAACCCAAGATAGAGGCAGTGTTCACAATATGACACTCGTCCCCTTGTGCGAGCATGCGCGGCACAAACGACCGGATGCCGTGAATCACGCCCCATAGATTAACGCCTAACACCCACTCCCAATCGGCGAGGGTATGCTCCCAGACAGGACGACTACAGACGACCCCTGCATTGTTGCAAAGGATATGCACCGCACCGAAAGTGTCCAGTGTCTGCACAGCAAGATTTTCGACATCATCGGGATTTGAGACATCCGTTTTGACAGAGAGAACCGTCGCACCTTTAGTCCTTAAATCCGACGCAAGTTCGGCTAACGGTTCCGTCTCAACATCGGCGAGAACGACTTTCATACCTTCCGCAGCAAACCGTTCCGCCAATCCTTTCCCAACGCCGCTCGCTGCACCCGTAATAACGGAAACCATATTCTGCATGACTTTCAAATTTCCGCTTGACGTTGTTGATGGTATTCTTCTAACGCCTGATTCGCATTCACAATCGTCTCTAATTTCTCAATGAGCGCGTCGATGTGTTTACCCGGAAAAGCGAAGTAGAAATCATCGTCAGAAAGTGCGGTATAGACGCGGTTGCCGATACACCCTAAACTACTTGCACCTCGACCCGATTGTAGCACAGCAGGAATCACAGCACAGGTCGGTCTGCCCATGACCCCGTTTTCAGTGCCGATACCCGCAGCAGTCGCGGCTTCTGCTAAAAGCATCATCTGTCTCGGCGTCCCAGAGATAATAACGACATCCGGTGTGCCAGATGCATCTGCTAACGGGGCATAGACCGCACTCTGGAAAGGGTCTTCGCGTCGCGGAATACCGGGGACCTCCTCCATAGAAATGTAGCCGAGTTCGCCCATCAGTCCGAGGGTGTTTTGAAGTTCTTCGGCTTGTGTGGGTGGGAGTTCAACGTTGTGGGTATAACATCCGATTGGACAATTGTAGTGGTCGGATGCTTCGGTATAGAAGGTTCTGCCTTCTGCGGCGCGTCGCCAATAGGTGCAGCCGGAGGCTTCAACTTTCTCGGTTTGTGGAACATTATCAGGGCGTGTTTCGTGGAATGTTATCGCAACAGGCGCAGTTTCCAAATTGAGGAGCTGCTGGATTTGATCTGACATTTTTTTCCTTTATAAGATGAATGCTAAATGTGAATCGGAGCAAACTGCCCTTCGGTGGGTTCTGCTCAGCAGAACCACGCTTCAGTGATCCGAGGCGCGGATTGATGCTGATTATGGCACGACGGAACGTCCCGACTACCCTGCATATCGGCAGCGAGTGTCCATATCCGATAAAAGGTGTCAAGGGCATCTACACCGGCGCGCGCGTCGTTTTCAACGAGGGCATTGACAGTCTTATGAAGCTCATCCATTCGCGGATCCGGGTGTGCCCACACGTAACTGAAGGCGGCTTCATCAAGTTCGAGTGAAAGTTTTTGCGTCTCGGAACGGTTGAGTAGATATGAACCTGGTGGAATTAGCAACCGAACGGCATACTGTACCGGGTCCACGTGATAAACAAGACGGTGCGTATCAACAAATTGGAGGATTTCAAGATAGTCGTCTAAGGCAGTCCACGGCGTGAACGGCACCCATGTCGGACGTAGCGCGATCCCGGCTCCGTGAACGATGTCAATCGCTTCCGCTACATCGGCGCGTGTATGCTGCTTCTCCAAAATTGTCAACACCTGTTCGCTAAGCGATTCCACAGCAGAGATAATAAACCGGCATCCAAGTTGTGCGAATTCTGGAAACAGTGCTCTATTTTTCAGAATGTGTTCAATCTTGGTTGTAAAATCGAAGGTAAGACTCGGAAAAGCTTCGTGTATTGCGCGGAGAATGCGGAGTCCGTGCGTCGGACCGTTGAGAAAATCCGGGTCCCCGAATGTAATATGCGCAGCCCCTTCTACCACCTGTTCGCGTATCTCAGCGAGCACCGTGTCGCGTTGTACAGCAAAAAACCTACCTTCATAAACCGGAGGTATCGGGCAGTGTGTGCAGAGATGCTTGCATCCGTGCGTTGTTTCTGTATACCCGACCGTTCGCACCTCGCCGTTATTTTCAAATTGCGCGTACATCTCCAGGGACGGCAGTTCCGCAATCGGGAAACCGACTTCCTGTGTTTCAGTCCCTTTCCCATCAACAAAAGATTGCATCAGCGCAATAAGTTGTGTTGATGCTTCACCACGGATACAAAAATCCACGCCGTGCGAAAGCAGGTAGTCTGCATTGAGTTTAGCGTAAAGTCCGTACATGCAGATAGAGACATCTGGATTGACTTCTCGGATACGGGGCAAGAGATGAACGCCGAGTCGCAGTGCCGTATGCATCGGCACAGAGATCCCGATGAAACGTGCACGCGCAACCTTTTCAAGGTCCAACGGTTCCACAGCAATGTCAATCACATCAGGAACAAACCCCGCTGCTTCAAGAGCGCGAAGGGGACGGGTTAGCCCAATGGGTCGGTGTCCGAGTTCGTAGCAGGATATTAAGAGGACTGCACCAGGGGCGTGCATCGCTGAGGGGGTTAGCGTTTCCCTTCTCATGTTAAATAGGATAACACGCCATCGGAGAATTGGCAATAGAATAATCGGTGTAGACTGGATTAACTTCTAACAACACATCAAGCACATCTACCGCGCCAGCCGCCGCAGAATGTTATGCGTAATCTGTTCAACCGCTGCATCGCCACCTGCCAATCCGTGCGACCAATCGGTCGTGGCAGCCGTAAAGACTGTCCCACCTTGTGTATAGATGCCCATCGTCGCAGCCCCGGTTCTCCCTCTCTCCCAACGTTCGTACCACTCACAATCATCAGAATGCCATCGGACAGGAGCCGTCGCGAGGATCGTGAAACCTTCAGGCGTGCCGTCGCGATAGGTCGGCACAGGAAGACCGTCTTCAAGCGTCCACTCACATCCGTCACACTCGTAGCCAACGATGGTATCCGCCCCACCGAAAGTGTCATCTTTCGCGAGGTCTGTTCCCTCAAACACCCAATGCTCCGGACGATGGACAGTGTACTCCCCTGGACCATCCATAAACTGCCCGTGACTCAAGTGATAACCGCCTTGAAGGAAACCGACACCCGTCAATTCGTTTTCAGGACGACCCACCAGATAGTGACTCCAGAGCGTACTGAGTGTACTGTAATCATCGGTTTTATAAACCGGATCCTGATTGTAGGTTTGCTTCCAACAGACCAAGGCTCTGCCATCGTCTTCAGAGCGTACCTGCCAACAGACGGAATTCCCGCTGAAGAAGGCAGCGTTCCCGCCGTTCGCGATAAACGCCTCAAGGTGATCGCGCATCGGAGCAGACCAGTATTCATCATGCCCGACACTCAACACGAGTCTGTAATGTTCCAATATCTTAGGGCGGAACTCCAGATCGCTATTTGCCGCATAATCAAGGATATACCCGTTCTGCTCCGCCCAGACAATAAATGGCAATTCCCAATTTCTGAAAATACCGCGCGTCGGTCGGTCAAACGAAACGCGGTTGCCTTGTATCTTGCTCTTCCCGTGATATCCGTAAAGACTGAAGCCACCCCAATTGTTGTACGCATTGTAGGTGTTGGTGGAGAGCTGAAGGAGAATAGAGGTGTTCGCTCCCGGTTTCGCAGGACGGACAATAAAGAAGAGCGTACTCTCAGCCGTACGACGGTTCCTATAAATGTCCTCGCCACCGCCATCCGTTGCACGAAGTGTGCCTTCATAATAACCGCTCTGCCACGTTTCAGGAACTTCAAGCGTAAAAACAGGGGACCATCCACATCCCTGCGATGAAACATCTTCGGGAATCGGTTGCGCTTCACCGGGCAGCTCCGTTTGACGCCAGACAACCTCGCGCGTCGCACCGATGCGCGCAATCTCAAGTGAATAGTTCTCCGCACTCGTTGAAATGTGGAACGCAATCTCGTCACCGGGAGCATAACTGAGTTGGTGGGTGTATCCGTCAATATAGAGCGGTCTAATCTGGTTCTCGGTCTGCGTTAAAGTCGCCATTATGTTGCTCCTTTGATGTATCCGGTATCACAGCATTGGATGAAATATCAACAC
>VXZL01000173.1 GCA_009845505.1 Candidatus Poribacteria bacterium
CCGTCGGCGTAAAGGCGTAGCGGGGTCTCTGCTTGAATGGTTATCCCACGGGTCTGATGTATGGAGACGGCTGGATGTGAAACGTGTCCGCCCCAGAAGAGTGTCACTAAGAGCCGAAGTACCGTCAACGAGGAGACCGGACGGATAATACAGACATCAAAAAGTCCGTCGTCCATACGTGCGTCTGGAACAATTTGAAATCCGCCGCCGTACCGGTTTGTAATGCCGGTCGCAGCAAGGAGCAAAGAGCCCTCGTAAGTCCCGAAATCGCCTTCGATATGCACAACAGGCGGGTCGTAGTAAAAGAGGGTCTCTACGGCGGCGAGGGCGTAGGAGGCTGTGCCTGCAAATACCGGTGTCCCTTTGGCAGCGCGGCGGCTGACTTCGGCATCGTAACCGCACGTGGCGATTGTGGTAAAATAGTGTTCATTGGCTTTCGGCTTTCGGCTTTCGGGAACCTTCAGTAAAGAGAGTTCCGGTGAAGTTCCACGTTCTTGCTGATGGCTGACCGCTGACTGCTGACCGCTATGATAGCACCGTCCTAAATCTACGTGGATAGGGGTGCCGGATAAAAGGGTTTGGATTGCTGCCTCCGGCTTCAAGGGTACGCCGATAGCGGCGGCGAAATCGTTACCGCGTCCACATGGCAGGACTCCGAGAACTACATCTGGAATGGTCGCTATGCCGTTCACTACCTCGTGCAGCGTTCCATCCCCACCGCAAGCAATTATGAATCGGACACCATCGGTGACGGCTTCGTGTGCGAAACGTTTTGCGTCGCCAGCTGCTGAAGTGAATACCAATTGCCCTTGCTGCCCGGATTCAGTGAGGGCGGCGTGTGCCTGTTCAGCAGTGCTTTTCGCTCTGCCTCTCCCGGAAATTGGATTTGCGATGAGGATGAAGTGGTTCATTTAATCACCGCGATTTTTCCTATTTTTTTTAGTGTATCAAATTCCAAGACGTAGATGTAGATACCGCTTGAAACATCCGCGGTGTTATTACTTGTAAGCCACCACTCTTTGCGGTTGTGATCCTGTTCGGTTACGTTCAGCGTTTCGAGCAATACACCTCTGGCATCAAAGAGCTGGATACGCGTTCCGACAGGGAGCCTGTCAAAAGTAATTACGCCTTTATCAGTCCTGTTCGGTCGTACCGGATTTGGATAGACGCGCACCTGTGTCAGATCCGACACGGCTGCGCCGACAACATTGGGTGGAATTTCAAGGGGGCGCGTGGCGGCGCGGATCGGGTTCTCGTCAATATCGGTTACGTTAGAAACGGTAATCTCGTATCGGTCAGGTTCAGCTGTCAAGGGTTGCCCGAAGTGTGCAAGCAGGCTATCTGCGTCAAATACTAACAGTGCGCGTGTGCCCATCCGATCACGGATAGCAGATTTCGGGGTTACACCATCAATGCGTTTCGTTACTCGTAGGATATACCGGTTTTCGTCCCCAACATTGAGGTCCATCCGCCGGTCAAACGTCACAATCACCCAGACATTTCTCTGTAGAGATTCATCGGACATGTCAATTTGCGCGTCAACTTGTAAAGCGGACATCTCTCCTTCGGGACGGTGATAAACGGCGCGAACTAATTGCGGTGGTTCTCGCGGGGTCGCAGCGACAGCATCGGTGCGGCGGGTTTCGGACTCGTCAACCTGCGTTGTGACGGTGTACCAGTAGGTGTTGCCTTTCGTCACGCGGCGGTCAATGTATCTTGTGACCGTGAGATCTTCAGCGACTTTCTGAAAGTCGCTATCTGGCGGTGCTTTCTCTTTTTCGCCCTGTGCGCGGTAGACAGAAAAAAGGAGAGTTTGCTGCGAGAGCGGGCGGGGAGACCCCACCCCTACGGTTGTGTCGTCTGCCTGAGCGTCCCACGTAACTTGCACTGCCTTTTCAGTCAAGGGTCTCGCCTCAACGTTCCACGGTTTGCGGGTGTCAATAGAATTTGGATCTGTCGCGAAGATGGATTCAAAACGATAAATTCCATCTTCAAGGTTGACATAAAATTCGTTAAAGTCGTTCTGATTGAGTTCCGCTGTTAAAAGCATTGGGGTCTCTTCCATCCTTCGATGCCAGAAGGGTCGCAACGTTGTGCCGTTCCATCTCATAACATAGAGGTTTGGATAGGTAGCGACAATGAGCTCATTATAGCCGTCTCGATCAAGATCTGCGATTGCGAGACTGTTCCCATACAGGCGATGTGGTGCGACTGCGACAGTGGCATCACGCGCCCCGTCCGATAGCACAGCGTAGCCATTTGACGTGTGTGTAAAAACAAAGAATTTCCAGATCAGCGGTCCCGATGAGGGAAGATCGGGTAACGAGAGGAGTCCACCAACCACAAATTCCGGTTTGCCGTCTCCAGTGAGATCCCCCGAAGCGAATTGGGTGATGTCTTTGAGTGGGAGTTGCGTTTGCCATTCCAAGCGGAAGGTATTGCTGATAGTGGTAACTTCATAAAGAAAAAGTTCACCTTCGCTATCGCCTGCTACCAATTCTGTTCTCCCATCTTCATCGAAATCTGCAATAGCGAAGGTCTGCGCGAAGACATTAGAACCCGGGGACTCGTTAACTAGTACGGCTTTTTCGACATGCGCGTTTACGGTCGGGTCATATTCAAAAACGAGGAGCCGATCGTTTTTGTTATCCGCGCCAATGATCTCCTTTTGTCCATCACCATCTAAATCAGCGATAGTACCGCCAGAGAGAAAAGGGGATTCCCATATAATTCGGTTTGGATATCCGTGTGGTACCGTGCTCTCAACGAGGAAGGTTCGCTCATCGTCGGTAGCAAGGATTTCAAGGAGGGCATCACCGTCCGTATCATCTACCCTCCACGTGATGAACTTTTCGAGATTAGAGAGTCCATCTACACTTTCAACGGTGTGTGCCAACTCATATTTACCCGTCGGAAGCCGTTCATAGATTGCGAGGATAGCGGTTTGCAGGTCGGTGTCGGTTCCATTCTCTAAGTCGAGCGGACTCCCGACGAGTTCCAATAGCCCGTCGGCATCGAAGTCGGATGTGACACTTGCGATGTGGAGGGGTGGGATGTCGAGCGGTTTTTCAATGAACCCACTTGGTGAAACATATCCACCGACGACATCAATATCATAAAAAGCCCCGCCGTTGTCCTCCCGTGCTTTGAGGTTCGTCATATTCTCCGCTTCAACAAAGAACTGGTAAATCCCGGTCTCCAAGCCTAAGGAAAAGAAATGCTCTATGCCGAGATCGGTGGCTGTAACAGGTGCAAACGGAGCGAGGCTGCCTTTTCGGCGGTAATAGAGGGTGTTCTGAGTGATGTCGTCCGTTGCCCATGTGAAGACCGTAAGTCCGCGTTCACCATAAAGCGTCTCTGTTGCAGTAAGGGATATAATATGCGGAGGAGTGCGATCAACACTCAATACAACTTGGTCGTGTGTCTCTTGTCCATCCGTAGCAGTTGTCGTTAAACGGACGGTATAGATACCTTCAGGAACGGTCGTGGTATCCCAGACAGTAAGGATCTCACTGATTTTCTGTGTGTCGGTGGGTTGGGTGAAAGGCGTAAACGCCGTTGGAACAGTAGATGCCCCATAGCTGAGTTGCCACGAGCGGAACTTATAGCCGCCAGCGGTGCCGATGACGGTAATAGCATCTGCGCCGCCGCTATTGGTTTCGGGAGCGAGAATGCGCGCTTGCAATGCGCCACTGGCGAGGAGTGCGCGTTCGGCATTGACAGTGCCAGCACCAACAAATCTCTCGTCTAATTCATCGCTATCTTCTCGATAAACTGGGTCGGCGGTGTTAATAAGTATATGTCGGACTTCCTCGTGTGTCAGCCCAGGTCGCTTAGCGAGCATCAATGCTGCAACACCAGCGACATGTGGGGAAGCCATTGAGGTTCCTGTAAGCAGCCGATACTGATTATTAATCTGTGTGCTGAGAATTACATTGCCAGGGGCACCGATGTCTATAGCAGCACCGAAATTGGATTGGTAGAACCGCTGCTGATTCTGTTCGGTAGACGCGACGGCGATGACTTTGCGATAGGCAGCTGGAAAGATTGCCTCTGGTTTCTGGGAGTTGCCTGCAGCGGCGACCAATACCACACCGCGTGCATAGGCATAGTCGATTGCGTCTTGAATAACGAAAGAGCGATGCTCACTCCCCCAACTCATATTGATGACGCTTGCACCGTTGTCAGCGGCATAGACAATTGCGGCAGCGGAGTCGTCATCCTGCATTCGTGAACTACCACCGAGTGAAAGTCCGGCACGTATCGCCATAAGCGGGCATTCCCAAGCGACTCCAGCGATACCGATGCCATTATCGGGCATCGCGCCGGCAATACCAGCGACATGTGTGCCGTGTCCGCTTTCATCAATTGGTTCGCTATCGCCTTCAATATAATCGCCCTCGGCTTGTAAGTTGGGTGCGTCGGTAAAATCCCAACCGTAGATGTCGTCAACGTAACCGTTGCCGTCATCGTCAAGACCATTATCTGGCACCTCGCCGGGATTTATCCACACTTTGGGTGCCAAATCATCATGTCTGTAATCAATCCCAGAGTCAATGATAGCAATCACGACCTCCCGATTCCCTTTTTCAATTGCCCACGCCTGTGGTAATTTCATGAGTGGCAGACTCCACTGCTCAGGATATTTGGGATCGTTTGGAAAAACAGGGTCCGCCAGCGTTGGACGGAGATAGTTGTACGCGACGCCCTCAACGAAAGGGCTCTGCTCATAAGCGGCTTTCAGTGCTTCAAGAGGGACATCAAGGGCAAAACGCAACAAATAGATACGCTTCAAATTTGGATTAAGTGAAGGGCGTGCAAGGTAAGGGAACAACGGGTGCAGCGATTCGACGTTATGTTTTGCGTGGAGAGCAGTGATGGGAGCGTTGGCGTGTAACCGTTCAAGATCTGCCGCTGCTTCTGGTGTCAAACGAATTAGCAACTCACCGGGGGTTATTTCGGCAGCGACAGCAGTGAAAGGCAAATTCTCCGGTTTCATTTGAGAGAACACAGAACAGACTGCCATTATTAAAAGTAGGATGGTAATCAACAAAACCTTGCGGTATTTCATAATGGCTGTCAGCAGAGAAGTCTGAACGATGAGAGCACCTGTCATCAGTACACGCACGACTGATGACAAGGCTCCGGTTATGTTGATCTGACGATAGGCTATTCAAAGAGTTGGAATTCCCCATCTTTGACCCTCAGGACAATCGGATCATAGACCGCTTCCCCATTGGGATCGAAAGAGAAATTGCCCAAAATCGTTGGAAAATCCATCGTCTGCGCGAGTGCGTCACGAATCGCAGCGGCATCTGTCGCTTGCGCAGTATCAATGGCGTTTGCGAGAATATAGAGGGTCGCATACGACTGTGCTGCCCAGGGTTCGGGTTCAATACCGTATTTTGCCCGATACTTCTGGATGAAGTCTTGGTTCCTATGGATGTTAGACAGGCTTGTCCATCCTGTAAAAGTGATTGCTCCCTCAGCGGCACCTCCGGCATCTTGGACCTCTTTTGCAGTCAAATCTGGTACAATAAGTTGAACAGTGTCGGGAATACCGAGTTCTCCGGCTTGAATGATAACCTGCGTCAACTCGACCGACAGTGCAGAGATAAAGAGGGCTTCAGGTGCCATGCCCATAATATTGGTGAGTTGCTCCGTAACATCAGTATCGCCGGTTTGGAAGGTTTCCTCTACCAGGATCTCAACACCGATGGCATCGAGCGCGTTTTTTATTTCAGTATTGCTGCTTGTGGAGTAGGTATCGGCGGCATCGTATATTAATGCCACTTTTTCATAACCGAGTTTCTCGTGCGTGAGCGTCACGCCACTGGGATTCACGATGTCTACAGCGAGCCCAGTGCGGAAGACAAAATCTCCAATCGAGCTTAGACCGGCAGCGGTGGAAACCGAACTAAAAGCGACCACGCCACTGTCTTGTGCAATCGGAAACGCGTCTTCAAGGTAATCTGAGATAGCGATGCCAACGATGGCAGGTACGCCTTGATCGACCAAGTGCTGGACGGCTGCGATCGCGCCTTCCTCCGAACTGTGATCGTCCGCGGGGACGAATGTGAGGGGCGTAGTCCTGAGCATGTTAAGCTCTTCTCGTGCCAATTCAAAGCCGCGCTGCATTGGAAGTCCATAAGGTTCGGCATCTTTTCCTGTGAGGGATACGACCATACCGATGGGAATCCCAGTATCCATCATTTCAGGTGCTGTTGCTTCAAAGGGGTGCAGCGTACCGTCTTTGACCATCAAGACGATTGGGGCATACATCGCTTCGCCGTTGGGGTCAAAAGAAAAATCGCCTAAGATCGTCGAAAAGTTCATCGTCTGGGCGAGTGCGTCACGAATCGCAGCGGCATCTGTGGATTGTGCGGTATTGATAGCATTTGCGAGAATATAGAGGGTCGCATACGACTGTGCTGCCCAGGGTTCGGGTTCGATGCCGTATTTGGCTCTGTAATTTTGAACGAAGGCTTGGTTTCCGGGGGCATCAGACGCGCTGGACCAGTTCGTGAAAGCTATCGCGCCCTCGGCAGCAGTTCCGGCTTTTTGTGCCTCGTCTGCGGTCAAATCGGGAACAATAAAACGAACAGAAGCAGGAATACCGATTTCTCGCGCTTGAACAATAATCTGCACCATTTCCGGTGCCAGTGCAGAGATAAAAAGTGCTTCAGGTGCACTGTTCATGATACGGGTTAATTGTTCCGTAAAATCCGTATCACCGCTTTGGAAGGTTTCCGCCGTCAGAATTTCGACACCGCTCGCTTGAAGTGCTTTGGCTATCTCCTCATTGCTACTCATGGCGTAGGTATCCGCGGCATCGTATATCGCCGCCACTTTTGTATAGCCGAGCTGCTGCTGCGTCTGGCGCACACCATTGGGATGCAATATATTCGTAGCGAGACCGGCGCGGAAGATATAATCCCCGAGTGCACTGAGCCCGGCAGCGGCGGAGATCGAACTAAAAGCGACCACCCCATTCTCTTGTGCAACGGGAAACGCCTCTTTGAGATGTGTTGAGACACCAATTCCGACGATGGCAGGCACGCCTCCATCGACCAATTGCTGGACGGCTGCAACCCCGCCCGCTACGGTGCTTTGTGCGTCTACAGTGACGAATGTGATGTTGGCGTCAGTATGTGCATTAATCTCTGCTTGTGCCAATTCAAAGCCGCGTTTCATCGGCAGCCCATAGGGTTCGGCGAAGGGGCCTGTCAGTGCTACCGCCATACCGATGGAAATCTCCCCCTCCATCATTTCAGGCATTGTGGTTTTGCTGTCAGGCATCATCGTAGCCATCTCGTCGCAGCCGGTAAGTCCGATAGCCAAAGCAGCAATTGCTAATACAAATGCGGAGGCTATAATTCCTTTTACTTTCATTTTCAACTTCCTTTATTTTTTTCGTAAATTAAGGGTAGTTCGTATGG
>VXZL01000124.1:0-5188 GCA_009845505.1 Candidatus Poribacteria bacterium
ATATTACATCACATATAGATAAGAAGTGGAATAATCATCGCAAACAACTTAGTTCTCATACCATATAGGTCTCAAGTATTGTTGTCTCATAGCGTACGCTTTATAAGATGATTTTTAATGAGACCGAATGAACAGGTTTCTAAAACCTGTTGTTTAAATCAGTTGTTCAACCCAAAGGAGGCGAACGCAATTGGCAATTAGTGCAGCAGAGAAGAAGGAACTCATGCAACAGCATCAGCTACACCAACAGGATACTGGCTCTCCGGAGGCACAAGTGGCAATTTTAACTGCGCGTATTCGACAGTTGACTGAACACTTTCAGACACACCGGAAGGATTATCATTCCCGCCACGGACTTTTCCGTCTTGTTGGTAAGCAGCGCCGTTTGTTACGGTATCTATACAAAAAGGATGTTACGCGCTATTACCGTTTAATTGATGAACTTGGAATTCGTGACACTATCGGATCGAGGAGAAGTTAGGTTTTGCGTTGGTGACACGACGAAAAAATGGAAATACAGGAGTAGTATACAGAATGAAAGTTGAAATGCAACTTGGGAGCGAGAAGTTATCAATTGAAACTGGGAAAGTTGCGAAACAGGCAGACGGAGCAGTTTGGGTCCAATACGGTGGAACGGTTGTCTTAGTGACAGTAGTAGCCGATGACAGTGAACACGACTTGGATTTTTTTCCGTTAACAGTAGATTACCGTGAGAGAGGTTATGCGACAGGACGTATTCCAACGGTCTACGGTAGACGTGAGCCACGTCCTGGAACATCAGAACAACTGATTGCCCGCTTAATTGATCACTGCATTCGCCCTCTCTTTCCAAAAGATTTCAAGGCAGAAGTCCAAATTTTATGTAACGTGTTTTCATCGGACGGCATTCATCCAGCGGATGTTCCCGCACTTATCGGGACATCTGCGGCTTTGTCGATTTCCGATATTCCCTTTAACGGTCCAGTTGCCGCGGTCACAGTGGGGAAAATTGAAAATGAATTGATAATCAACCCGAGTTATGAGGAATTACACGCCTCCGAGATGGAACTGTTCGTAAGTGGCAAAGCGGACGCCGTGATGTCTGTCGAAGGTAGTGGGCATGAAATCCCAGAAGACGAAGTTATTGATACTATTGTTACTGCGCACGCGCAGATAAAAGAAATTATTAAACTTCAAGAAGGGCTGGCAGCGGTATGCAGTAACGCCAAACGCGATTATGCAGCCAAAGACATCGAATCAGACCTTAGCTCACGGGTCCGAAATCTCGCTACATCGCGGATTCGAGAATCTATCGGAATGGCAGACAAAAAACTGCGTGAAGATTATCTCGAACAGGTCCAAGAAGAAGTCCTATCAGAAATTCTTGAAGATACGCCTGAGGAAACGGATCCGAACGCGGCAAAGGACACGATTTCTATATTAAGCGAAATCGAAAAAGAAGAGATGCGCGAAGCCATTCTGACACAAGGTAAACGTGTTGATGGACGCGGTGTAACAGATATTCGTCCTATCTCTGGAGAGGTCGCGTTGCTTCCACACACCCACGGATCAGCACTCTTTACAAGGGGACAAACACAAGCACTCTGTGTAACGACTCTCGGTACATCAGGGGATGAAGATGTCCAACGCGGACTTGATGGTGAAGCCAGACACTCTTTCTTCCTACACTACAATTTTCCGCCCTTCAGTACGGGTGAAGTTAAACGCATGATGGGTCCCGGGCGTCGAGAGATTGGCCACGGTGCTTTGGCACAAAAAGCACTTGAACCTGTTATCCCAGAGAAAGAAGACTTCCACTATACCATCCGAGTGGTATCGGAAATCTTGGAATCTAATGCCTCATCGTCAATGGCAAGCGTCTGTGGTGCGACCTTGGCACTCTTGGATGCGGGTGTCCCGCTTAAAAGAGCTGTCGCCGGAATTGGGGTCGGTCTCATCAAAGAGGGAGAACAGGAAGCAATCCTTACCGACATGCTGGGTACCGAAGATTTCCTCGGCGATATGGACTTTAAGGTCGCAGGGACCAGCGAAGGTGTCACTGCTATCCAGATGGACATCAAAATTGACGGCGTTAGCCCAGAGTTAATGCGCCGTGCAATCCATCAAGCCAAAGAGGCACGCCTCGCAGTCATTGATCAGATGAACGCTGTTATCGCGGAACCGCGTGCGGAACTCTCCCCTTACGCACCGCGAATCCACTCCCTTCAAATTGCGCAGCAGAAAATCAAAGACCTCATCGGACCACGCGGTAAAACCGTGCAAGGCATCCAAGAAGAGACGAATACAACCATCAACATTGAAGATGATGGTACTGTTGAGATTGCGGCTACAAGTGCTGAGGATGTCAAACGCGCCGAGGAAAAAGTGCTTGCAATCACAGCGATGCCCGAAATTGGGAAAGAGTACACTGGAAAGGTCGTCCGAACCGCGCCTTTTGGAGCATTTGTGGAAATCTTGCCCGGGAAGGATGGACTCGTTCATATCTCACAAATGGGAGATGGCTATGTCCGCCGCGCGGAGGACGTCATGCAGGTCGGTGATGAAGTCACCGTCCGTATTCTCACCATCGACGAGCAGGATCGCGTGGATCTGACCCTCGTCGCAGTAGGTGGAGTCCCGGTTGAAGAACTGAATATCGAGTCGAATGACGAGCGTGAATTCTCAACTGACCGAGAGGGTTCAAGAGACTATCGTGACACCGGACGTTCTGGCTATCGCGATAATCGCGGCGACTCACGGGATAGACGGGGTAACGATACTCGCGAACGTCGCAACAATCGTTATGACCAACGTGACAATACACGCGACTTCCGGAATCGTCGCTCGCCACGTATCCCAAAAGGACGGCCTCGATAGTAGAGAAAACCATCTGAATCACATTGCAATCCTAATATTGGTAGGCGAGGTTTCTAACCTCGCCTTTTTCCTTTAAGTATTTTGCATATCATTTATTTTTTTGCTATAATTTGTATATACGCTTTTATGGTAAAATTTAAAAATAATAAAAATAGATAGACATCCACCCCTCAAATGGTAGGTGAGGTTTTGCAGCGTACTCGCTCCCGGTTTATGCCACACGGAGAACCTGAATACCGTTGATTCTGATTCATGCGACGTGCATTCTAACCTCGTCAACACTAACGTAACAATAAGGTGCTAAAAATGAAGATAAGACGTAACACCCCTAAACACACTTTGGACAAAGCAGATCTACTTGACCAGAAATGGGTAACCTACTTTTTAGCGATTGTTCTCATTCTGCTGGTCCTTGTCTTTGTTGTTTTACTATCGCCTACCTATAAACGATACATTGTTGATACCGCCAAATCTGTGTTTTACGGTGGAAAGCAGAAAGCACCGCGTCCAAAGGCTTCACCCGCAAACTTCCAAAGCCCGGCGGTGCTAAACGGTTTAATATTCTGAACCTAACAGACGAGTACAGAACGACGATATAACACAAGTCGGATTACACTTTTTGGCAAAATTCAGGAGAGAAAGATGTACAGGACCTTGTTCATGTTAGCACTGCTGACAACACTATCCCTATTGATTTCTGGGTGCGGTTACTATTCTAAATCAGAATATCTTGAGCATATTTCAACCATCCGTATCTCGCCAATTGAAATTTTGGATGCCGATTTCGCTTATGACGCAACCTCTCAACGACCGTACGATGAAGTGATTCATGAAAAATTAACACAGCGCTTCAATCGAAAATGGCGAGACGGAAACGATTCCGAATTTACGATGCGGATACAGGACTACAATTTAGTAGAATACGGCTTCGGTCCGCAAGGCGAGGTTGAAATGCTACGCATGACGCTACAAATTGAATATGAATTTCTGGATCGGGTTCGCAATACGATGATTGCTGAAAGGGACAACTATATCCAAGTTCACGATTTCTATATCGTCCCAAATCGAGCTGAACCGATGGAATCATTAGCACAAGCCAGAGGTCTCATTGTCGAAGAGTTGATAGAAGACCTTTATAACAACCTTGCTGAACAGTGGTAACAAGACGCTGCACGGGAGTCCTGCGCGAATGAAATACAAGGCAACACACATTTTTTATAGACTTTCTCACTTTTCACTCGGCACGCTACTCTTTTTTAGTTCAATGTTGATTTCGTGCGGAGAAGAACAAGGGAGCTGGACATCTGTCCAACAGGAAGCCGAATATATCTACGGTGTGTGGCATAGCACCACAACAAAACAAGCGCAACAGACGATACTTGAAGTTGGAGAAAACATCAAGAACGCGTCAGGACTGTTAGCGCAATTCGTAACAACAGGAAACAGCGTCCAAACAACTGTTCCACCCGAGCATCTTTTACCGAGTAATGGAGAATTATCGGGTTGGGTACAGTCGCGCGCGTCATCAACTTATGAGGGCAAAACACTTTACCGTGATAGACCCTCGTCCCCGGATCTCTACTACGCTTACGGTTTCAAACGGCAGGCAGAAGTGGAATACGAAACGCCTCAATTCGGTTCAAAACCGTTGATTTTACTCGAAGTTTTCGACATGGGTTCACCAGAAAACGCCCTTGGGATTTATAATTTCCATACCTACCCAAAAATGAGATTTGAATGGATTGGGAGCAAAGCGATGCTTTCAGGCAACTACCTCCGATTTTCAAAAGGAAAGTATTTCATTCAAATTGAGGGTTACGAAATAGCAACTGGCATCCGCGAGGGTATGGTCGCACTCGCTAAAATTATCGCTACACAGATAAAAGACCCTCCACCGGAACCGCCAATCCTTACCTTGTTACCGAGTCGCAATAAGGTAAACGGAAGTATCAAGTTATTCCGCTCAAATTGGGTATTGCGTCAACTCTACAGCACACTACCAGTCAATACACCACAATTAACGGATACAGCCATCGGGGTATCTGCGCGTTACCTGGACAACACGAAATCAACAAACTGGACGGATGCCCAAATTGTTTTCATCATCCGTTTTGCTGATACTGCTACTGCAGAATCTGCGTATACGCTTTACCGGGATTCTTTAACGAAAGGAAAAATGCCTTTTGAAGTCGGAACGAGTGGAAACTTTCTCATCAACGAAGCCTCTTCTGTAGGAGGGGTTTCCAACCCCAATATGAAGTCTCTGCCGTAGAAGGGGTTTCCAACCCCGATACGAAGTCTCTGCCGTAGGAGGGGTTTCCAACCCCGATAC
>VXZL01000124.1:5288-7411 GCA_009845505.1 Candidatus Poribacteria bacterium
GTTTCCAACCCCGATACGAAGTCTCTGCCGTAGGAGGGGTTTCCAACCCCGATACCTTGTAGAAAAGGAGTTTTTTATGCGAGGCGATTTTGAAGCTTATCTCAACGATTCATTTCGTGACGAAAATGGCAAACTTAACTTAGCATCGTTGCTGGCTTTAGAGGACGAAGCCGATATGGATGTTGCCGTTATCATGCCGAACACCCAACCACTCCCGCAAAACGCGGAACTTGGGGAGGCAATTCGCGGCAATTCGCGCGCTCTGGGTTGTGCCCTCGTGCACCCAACAGAACCCGATCCCGTCGAACAGGTCAAGTTGGCTGCTGAGGAGTGGGGTATGCGCGGGATTAAATTGATGCCAGCTGTCCATAACTACAATGTAGATGATCCAATCGTCCGTCCTGTCGTTGAAGCTGCACGTGACCATGGACTTATCGTCTCAATCCACTCTGGACCTAACAATTGTCATCCAAATCGGATTGGCACGGTCGCCGGTTGGGTGCCAGAAACACCCGTTATTATGGATCACATGGGTTTTCCAGACGACTTAGAAGATGCGATCTCTGTGGCAAAAGCCAACAAAAATATTTCGCTTGGCACAACGATATTACGTTTTCATCGCCGTTGGGGAACGGATCCCGACGCGGTCGTTCCGACAGAGGTCAAAAAAGCGGTTGATGAACTTGGACCTGAACAGATTGTTTTTGGCTCTAATCTGCCGGAATACCGTCCTATTCAGGTTATCAATGCCCTCAAGCGATTAGAACTCGGTGACGACGCAGAAACACTAATTTTCGGTGAGAACCTGGCACGTATCTATGGGCTTTAAAGTTGTCAGTTATCAGTTGTCGGTAAAAAGATTTTGTGTGGCAGCCAGCAAAAATGCCAACACCGCAAGCCTTTAACCGATAATCATTAAAAATATGAAACAGACACCGCTTTATCAGATCCATAAAACCCTGAATGCGAAATTCACAGAATTCGGCGGATGGGAGATGCCGCTTCAATACAGCAGTATTGTTAAGGAGCATCTATCTGTTCGGAACACTGTCGGTTTGTTTGATCTGTCGCACATGGGCGAGCTTGAGGTTTATGGTCAGGGAGCGAACGCGTTGGTGCAGAAGCTCAGCACTAATGATGTGGGACGCTTAACCGATGGACGGGTGTTATATACCCTATTCTGCAACGAAGCAGGTGGGATCGTTGACGACCTTCTCGTCTATCGGTACGTCGATAATCACTATATGCTGGTCGTCAATGCAGCCAACATCGAAAAAGATCGGATGTGGGTAGAAAGCCACAACGACACCGAGGCAGAAGTCAGAGACGTGAGCGAAGACACAGCCCTCATTGCGCTACAGGGTCCAAAGTCAATCGACATCCTAAAACCGTTGGTTCCCGAACAAGAGATTTCTGAAATTCGGTATTTTCGATTTACGCGCAACGAGGTAGCAGGCATCCCAACCACGATTTCGCGGACGGGCTATACCGGAGAAGCCGGTTTTGAGCTATACGTTTCGGCTGAAAACGCAGAACGTTTATGGAACGCTCTTTACCCTGAAGTGATAGCCGCTGAGGGACAACCGGTGGGACTCGGTGCTCGCGATACACTCCGGCTTGAAGCCGGTCTCCGGCTCTACGGCATGGATATGGACGACAATACCAACCCGCTTGAAGCTGGACTCGGTAAGTTTGTCAAATCCAAGAACCGACAATTTATCGGTAAGCGTGCCCTTACTATTGAAAAAAAGAAGGGAAACCTTGCGAGACAGATAGTAGGCTTTCAGATGCTTGACCGTGCTGTGGCGCGCTCAGGCTACACCGTTTACCAAGCAGGTGAACACATCGGGAACGTGACGAGCGGTGCCCCCTCACCAACTCTCAAATGCAGTATCGGTTTCGCTTCTATCACGTCTGAAGCGACACTTAACCATAACATTGATATAGAAATTCGTGGTAAGCTGCAGCCCGCGAAGATTGTAACCGTCCCTTTTATCTAATATCAACACTCAAACGGAGAAAATCATGGATACCATAAACGGTTTTGAATTCAAGCAGAGAAAGTATATGCCAGTCTTTCCAAAAGCAAACGGTAAAACAACTATCTATATTGAAGGCTATCC
>VXZL01000430.1 GCA_009845505.1 Candidatus Poribacteria bacterium
ATCAAAGTTGACGAACCTAACGTCGCTGGATTTGAGCGGGAATCAAATAGTGGATCTGGGGCCGCTCTCGGGGTTGACGAATCTAACGTCGCTGGATTTGAGCGGGAATCAAATAGTGGATGTGTCTCCCCTCGCAACATTGACGAACCTAACGTGGCTAGATCTACGAAGCAATCAGATAGTGGATGTCACGCCTTTGGCAGCGTTGGTAAACTTAGAACGTCTTTACCTTGTCGGGAATCCTTTGACGGACACCTGGCCGTTGGCGAGTCTAACGAAACTCATAGAAGTGGATGTGGAAATCACAGACCCTAAACTGCCAACCGATGTCAACGGGGATGGGGTCGTTAACATCATTGACCTCGTACTGGTCGGCACCAATTTTGCGAAAGCTGGACCTAACGAGGCCGATGTCAACGGGGATGGGGTCGTTAACATCATTGACCTCGTACTGGTCGGGGCGGCATTTGGGCAAGCGCAAGCAGCACCTGTGCTGCGTTCCGAAGTCTTAGAGACGTTCACTGTGGCAGATGTTCAAACATGGCTCGTATCAGCACGGAACTTGGATACGACCAATCCTGCCTACCAAAAGGGTATTATGTTCCTAAAAAGCCTCTTGGCGGCATTGACACCTAAAGACACGGTGCTGCTCCCAAATTATCCAAATCCCTTCAACCCCGAGACGTGGATTCCGTATCATCTCGCAGCGGCGACCGATGTGCAGATCACGATTTACGACGCAACGGGTGGGGTTGTAAGACGTTTAGATTTGGGGCATCAGTCTGCAGGATACTACACCGCTCGCAGCCGTGCGGCATACTGGGACGGCAAAAACGCCCTCGGTGAATCTGTGGCGAGTGGCATCTACTTCTATCAGCTGCAGGCGGACACTGTGTCCCACCTGCGTAAAATGTTAATTCTCAAGTAGGCTTATACAGTAAGTGCTAAAAAGGTGATAACCTATGTCAAAAAAATGGTTGTTTTCCTGTGTGTTCCTCTGTGTATTTATGCTATCTACGTCGCCAGTCGTGGCACAAAAAGGGAGTCTAAGCCTTGCGCCTTCTCCGATGAGTTCTCCGGGTGTCGGTGAGGAATTTGAGTTATTGGTGAACATTACCGGTGGTCAGGCTGTGGCGGGTTATCAGGTGACCGTAGCGTTTGACGCGACTGCCCTGGAATATGTTTCAAGTAAGAATGGTGATTATCTGCCGGCGGGTGCCTTCGCGATTCCTGCGCAACATCAGGGTACTCGTGTGGTGCTTGCAGCAACGGCACTGAATGGTGAGAGTCGAGGAAATGGGACGCTGGCGGTGGTGACGTTTAAGGTAAAAGCGGTGAAAGCTTCCACAGTGTCGTTAGCGGAAGCGTTGCTGTCGAACAAACTCGGTCAGACGGCATCTCCGCAGGTTACGGGCGCGGAGATACTGGCGGATGACGTAGATCCGTATGGGCTTGCAGAAAAGGTGTATATCCAACACACCAAAACTCTCACGCGCACGGATGTTCTGGAGGTTCTACCCGATGTTCTCTATGCGTTAAAAGCTCCGAAGGTTCAACCGCTGCTGAACGATGGGAGCATCAAGTTAATTGCCAACAATCCGGATCACCTGAAAACGTTCCTGCCGGACGTGGATAATGTGTTCATCAGGCTGCTTAAGACCGATGCGCAAATCAAAAGATTGATTCGCGATGCTAATTTTCAAAAAGTGCTTCAAGATCCAATTGCGATTGACGCACTCGTCGCATGGATGACCGAGGATACGGCCGGTGGCGGTGATATCGTTGATGATAGGCCCCCCGAAGAGTCAGCGGATGAAGAACTTCCGGCGATTTTTAGGACGGTAACTTTTTCGAGCTTCAGTAGCACCTTTGTGACCTATGACTGGGGTGGAAGGAACCCTGAGTTGAAATTTGAAGGCTTGGAGATGGGCAAATCCTACCGTCTGGGTTCAAAACGTAAAGTTGTCTTTACTTTAGTAAACAAGCAGACGGGTGAACCCGTGCCGTCTGTTGATCTTATTCTAAGCTACAACAAAAACGACGACCCACCTTCGGCGGCGACTGTGACCTTTAAACCTGCTGTAATTACTACGGATAAAAACGGGCAAGCGGAAACCGAGATAACCTTTGGAAAACAGCCAAGAGCCTTCCGCATTTTCGTGAAACTGGGGCCACCTCCACCACCCTCATGGTTGACTGTGAGGCGTTTCCACATCCACAACACCACCAGCCTTGGTGGAGTTGAGTTGAAACATAAAGGTTTGGAGATAGACAAATCCTACCGTCTGGATTCAAAACATAAAGTTATCTTTACTATAGTAAAAAAACGGACGGGTGAACCCGTGCCGTTTGTTAATCTCAGTTTCTTGGTGAGTGATGCTGCTTCGACTTTCGGAACTGCAACGTTTAAACCTGCTGTAATTACCACGGATAAAAACGGGCAAGCAGAAACCGAGATAACCTTCGGGAAAGGAGGTGACCTCTTCATTGTGGTAACAGTGGACGAAGGACCACAGGTGGCTTTTAGGGGCTACAGTTTCTCCGTCGACTATTGGGACTGGTTTAAAGGGATTGAGTTTAAATCGGACGGTTTGGAGGAAGGCAAATCCTACCGTCTGGGTTCAAAACGTAAAGTTGTTTTTACTTTAGTAAACAAGCAGACGGGTGAACCCGTGCCATCCGTTGATCTTACTCTAAGTTACAGTGACAAACCTTGGGTGCCTGTGACCTTTAAACCTGCTGTAATTACCACGGATAAGAACGGGCAAGCAGAAACAGAGATAACTTTTGGAAAACAAGGGCAGCTCCTGATTTTGTTGCACGTAGGGCCACCCCCGTGGGTGACTGTGAGGAACATCAACAGCACATTTCGTACTTCCTACGGCAGGTCGTGGTTTGAGTTAGAGCATGAAGGTTTGGAGTTAGACAAATCCTACCGTCTGGGTTCAAAACGTAAAGTTATCTTTACTGTCGTAAACAAGCGGACGGGTGAACCCGCGCCGTCTGTTGATCTCACTCTAAGCTCCGGCAAACTTTCGACGGGACACACCACAACCGCAACGTTTAAACCTGCTGTAATTACCACGGATAAAAACGGGCAAGCAGAAACTGAAATAATCTTCGGAAAAGGAGGTGACCTCTACATTTCGGTGGAACTGAACGAAATCCAGGGACCGCCGGTGACTTTTTTTGGCTTCTTTTGGCGTATTAGCCCGCCTGGCAAGTTTGAAGTTGAGTTGAAAGTTAAAGGTTTGGTGTCAGACATATACCTTCCGGGTTCAAAACATCCAGTTATCTTTACCGTAGTAAATAAGCGGACTGGTGAACCTGTGCCGGGTGTTGGTATCAGTTTAAGCTACACCAAAAATTCGACGACAACTGCGACCTTTAAACCCGCCGTAATTGTCACGGATGAAAAGGGGCAAGCGGAAATTGAGGTAACGCTCGGGGAAAAACCAGGGCGCCTGTCAATAGATGCGCATATGAGGGTTGGCCACCGCGAGGTGATAGTTTCGACTTTACCTAAAACTATTAATGGGGACCGAGCGTTTGATATAACGTTTGATGGCAGAGCGCGGTTCACTAAAGGCGGAGTGGAGTTCACTAAAACTCGCAAAAAACTTGTCGTTAAAGTCAAAGATGCCCTACCAGGTGTGGAGCTAAGTTTTAACGGTTACAATAGCGGTCTCCAGGTCGGTCACGGTAAGGCATCCGTAACGTTTGAACCGGAAAAGGTTAGCACCGATAGCACGGGTCAGGCGGAGACTTACGTTACCTTTGGGGAAGGACTAAGCGATTTAGCCGTGAGTATCCACGCATCACGTAAAGTGATTTTTTTTCACAAACTCTCCACAGAGACAAATATAACTTTTGATGGTAGATCTGGCGTAGAGACAGATCTACCGCTTAATTATAATTCTTCTGGTAGCTACTCTTCCCCGGCTGTTTCGTATGAGATTCTGCCCATTAAGACTCGTAAAAAACTTGTCGTTAACGTCAAAGATACTCGATACCGTAGGAATATAGTTTTTGGAGAGAAGAAACCGTACCATAGTGCTAAGGGGAGCGTAACGTTTGAGCCAAAAGAGGTTCGCGCCGATAGCAATGGTTGGGCGGTTACTTACATTACCTTTGGGGAAGGACTAAGGGATGTTAGAATTACAATAACCTCGAGTGTGAACATCCTTGATAAAAATGAACATGGTGCGAATGTTTACAGCTATTCCGATGGCAATAAGGCGGTTCTCATAAAGGGTTTAGAACTCAATGTAAATACTTCTCAAGTTCAATCTGATTTCACCAAATACGCCCCCCCCTTAAATGGCAAGCATTTTAAAATTTATGGTCAGGGAGGTGAAAACACTTGTGGGCAAACCTCCGCGAGAATGCTATTATCTTACTATGGCGTGGACGTTAGCTTATCTACGTTTAACAATGCGGCAGGTATTTCTACGGTGATCGTCGGTTCTACAGCAGAGCAGATGATGGATGGACTTATGTTGTTACCTGTTGAGTCTCAACGGTTCTCAGGAACTGGGCAAGGCTACGCACGAGATAAATCTCTAAGAGATAAGATTTCAGAAAGTCGTCCGCCAATAATTGTTACAAGGACTGGTAAAAACGTTTATCATCACGTTGTTGTTGTAGGCTACGATACGAAGTCCAATAAGTTTCTGATAGCAGATCCTGGAGGGAAGGGAGGGTTCTACTGGGCACCGTGGCGGAAACTTAAAAGCGGTTGGAGCTTGTCTGACGACGAGGGCGAAGGTTATACTTGGGGTGAATGGTGGAAAAACATCCGTAATGCCAACTACTGGGGTGGTGCTCCTTTTACTCCAGATATAAAATTTCTCTTGGTGACAACTGGTGCCCTGAAACCCTATCGTATGTTTGTTCCGAAAGAGGCACCACCTTACCATCATCTGGAATCGAAGACATTTCGGAGATATACTTCACGATCACTTGGTGATAGTGGAAAACGGAAGTGGACAGTCCCCTTCAATGATGGGAAAATAGTGGCATTTGCGTACGCCATAAGACACGGGAGCTTCATAGATGTACCCAGCTTCCCCATCACAGATGGTAAGTTTAGATTTGAGTTCCGTCTTGGACCTATGACTTATCCTCAAACGCGGACAGCCGTATTTGTAACGACTTATTATAAACCGGGCTCTCCTGCGGCACCTGTGCTTCCTTTGCCTCCAGGGACGACAGTGCTGTTACCCAACTATCCGAACCCGTTTAACCCTGAAACATGGATACCGTATCATCTCGCTGAACCTGCGGATGTGACGCTGACGATCTATGCGATAGATGGGAAGGTTGTGCGGCACTTAGATTTAGGGCATCAAGCCGCGGGCTATTATCAGAGCAAGTCGCGTGCGGCGCATTGGGATGGCCGGAACGATGTCGGTGAACGTGTGGCGAGCGGCATCTATTTCTACACCCTCACAGCTGGGGAATTTGCTGCGACGCAGAAGATGTTGATAGTGAAATAGTATCATAAAACCGTATGATAGCGGGGCAGGTGTTGACATCCGTCCAACGCTCTATGGTTCCGACTTATTTGGGTGATTTAAATAATCTCGCTATCTCACATGAAAAACCCGCGACGACATCTTCACCACTCAGTGTGTCGTTGTGGGTCAGTAGCTTGATGTCGGTTTCAGAGCGATACACCCTCACAGTTTTTGATCAAGGGGCACAGAAACATCCACGGGCAACCACATCAAAACCGTTGTCCCTTCACCCGATGTGCTTTCAATCTCCACACTTCCGCCATGCTCTTCAAGAATCCGTTTTACGTTCGCTAACCCGAGTCCGGTGCCTTTCGTTTTCCGGGTAAAAAACGGCTCAAAGAGATGTCCCAAATTTTCCTCTGGTATTCCCATACCGGTGTCCGTGACTTTAATACAGATGCTATCCTCTTTCGCGAATGTGGACACCTTCAATTCACCGCCTTGCGGCATCGCCTCCATCGCGTTCAGAACAACGTTCATAAACGCCTGCTTCAATTTATCCGAATCAAACTGAACTTCTGGGGTTACAGGTGACACGTCTAACACTAACTGAATCTGGTGGTGTGCCAAATTGGCTTCCATCAGAGCCAAGACCTCTTGTAGGACAGGCGCGAGCGGTTGTTGTTTAAGATTAAGTGCTGTGGGGCGTGAAAAGTCCATCAACCCTTTGACGATGGTGTCAATCCGTTCAATCTCCTCAAGGATATAACGGAGCGATTGTTGATGTTTTTCTGTTGACATTTCCGGTTTCTGCATCAGCAGCTGTGCCAGCATCCGCATAGATGACAACGGATTTCGGATCTCGTGTGCGAACGCAGCAGACATCTTTCCAGCCGTTGCCAGACGCTCCGCTTGAATCAACTGATCCCTTGACTGTTTCAAATCTCTGGTCATCTGATTAAACGCAGTGGCGAGATCACCTATTTCATCGTTTGTTTTAATGTCGCACTGTTCGTCTAAATCCCCAGTCGCGACCCGCGCTGTGGAGTCGACCAAATTTTTGATTGGATTCGTCAAGTTTTTCCCAATCCGTTGGCTAATAAAAGCAACCAGCACCAGGACGAGGACAGCAATACTGAGCATATACCATGTGAAAGTCCGTTTTGCCTCAGCGATAGCGTCCATCGGACGCAGCAAACAGTAGAAACGTCCGAATTCAAGCGGAAGATAGAAAACCTTATACGGTTTCCCGGCGAGTGTAACGTCTTGTGTAACGGATGTTCCGTCTGGGTTTTCAAAACGCTGCTTGACCTCGCCGAGCCGCATTTTATCCGCCAAATTCGCCCAGTCCTGCTCTGCATCCGAGAGTCTGTCGAGCGAATTGTAGTTGAGCGTGTAGTCGGAACCGAAAATCATAATCTCAACGCTGTAGGCACGCCTGAGTTTTTCTTGATCTTGTTCAAAATAACCCGTTTCTATGATGGTATCAAGCCAACTTTCCGTTTCACGCGTAAATTGTTCGCTATACTTCCACGCAAAGATTTCGATAGCCACCAAAGGTAGCACAATAGCAATGACAGCAAAGAGCAGTAGGAACGGGAGAACGATCTTGGTTTGAATACTATACCGACGCATCGGGTTCACCCTTTTCTTATACCAATTCTAATTGATAATTCCTCTTAAAAGGTTGGCTATTTTTCAGCACTGCTCGGTGCGGTTAGAAACCGCACCTACTGGGTGTGACGTGAGTGGGTTCGGTTAATGCGAGATAAACTTTTAGAAATGGTATTACATTGGGACTACGAGAGATTATACAAACTGATATTGTTATCAGTATAACCCAAAAGGATAGGCAGGTCAACGTATATACAGCGTGAGCTTGAAAATAAAATCGTAGGTCGGGTAGAGCGGTAAATACACATGAAAAACCCTAT
>VXZL01000251.1 GCA_009845505.1 Candidatus Poribacteria bacterium
AGTGCTGAAAAATAGCCAACCTTTTAAGAGGAATTATCAATTAGAATTGGTATTATAACCCATTTAATTCCCCTTGCCGGTTTGCAGATTCGGTGCTACAATAGGGTTATGACTTTTCTTGAAGCAATCCTCCTTGGCATCCTACAAGGTCTAACCGAATTCCTACCCGTTAGTAGCTCAGGACATCTCGTCTTAGCACAACAATTTCTCGGACTCAAGGAACCTCTTGTTTTCTTCGATGTGATGCTTCATGTCGGCACATTAGCCGCTGTACTCGTCGTATACCGCGATGCCATAAAGCAATTAGTGGTAGGTGGACTTTCTACGCTTGGAAACTCGCTATTGTGGAAACAGCCAAGGGGGACGCTTAGCACCGCGCCTGAACTGAAATTTATCTATTTGATACTGCTCGGTTCGATTCCGACAGGTGTGATCGCAGTGGTATTCAAGACGCAGTTAGAGTCCTTTTTCGAGGAAGTCCTGATTGTGAGTGTTATGCTAATTCTCACCGGTGCGATTCTCCAACTCCCTCGCCTTCGCAGAAAGAACGCAGCCCCTTCTGATGATTCAGTCGGACAATTGAAAGTATGGCACGCACCCCTCATCGGGATCGCACAAGGTTGCGCTATTACACCCGGTATCTCTCGTTCTGGAACGACCATCTCGTTAGCACTGTTTTTAGGGATTCCAGCAAAGACAGCGGCGGAATACTCTTTCCTACTCTCGATTCCTGCCATCCTCGGTGCAGTTGCGCTGAAGATCCGGGACCTTGAAGACACAACGATAGCAATCCACATCGTTGGTGGCGGCATGCTCGCTGCGTTTATCGTCGGTTATATCGCCTTGCGGTTTCTACTCGTCGTGCTGAACCGAGGCAAGTTCTCACACTTCTCGTACTACTGCATCGCCTTAGGGCTAATCTCCCTCTTAATCGCCTTAATCCAGTAAGTTGCGACACATCCAAGCACCCTTTTATTATAGTGCCGAACTTCTGGCACTACACCGATACTGCTTAAAATGTCGCATATTTTTTGGTCATTTTGCAGCGTGTTTCGTATCCACTTCTTCCCAGTGCCCCGATAAATGAGACTCGCCAGATACATCTGTAGCGGTTTCAGTCTGAAACGCTTGAGGTAGCGAAGCGGGAACCCTAAACCGTGCCCAGAGATCGCCAGTGTACCACCCGGTTTTAATATACGTGCGAGTTCGGTTAAAGCAACGCTGTCATCTGGTACATGTGGCATAACGAGGAAACAGGTTACGAGATCAAAGGTCTCATCTGCAAAGGGTAAGGTAGGGAGCGCAGCACACATCAGGTGAGGTGTTTCGGCAGGCTGCTGATTTAACTGCTCGATGTAAGCACGTCCACACACCAAGAAACGCGGGTCAATATCGACACCAATAAGGAGTTCCGGGGCATCAGCAGAGAGGGCAACAAGCAGATTTCCAGGACCACAACCAACATCCAACACCCGTTTGCCAGTTCCGTCAATGCCTAACGCATCGAGTTGGCTGCGTGTTGTGCCTCGTTCCAATTCGCGATAAGCGTTCTGAATGTAGGCAGCGTGCCATTTTGTCAATTCGTTTTTCATCTGCGCCACAATAGGGAAGTCACCCATCTGCTAAACCGTTGCGGAATCGTTGTCAGTTCCGCACGGAAAAGAGTGAGTCCAGCAGTATCGGTAATCGGAACGGCTTTCAGCTGATACGGCGAGGTGTCTAACGTGTTCCATCCAATCTCGGTTGTCCGAGCGGAACGGAACCCACTTGTCTTCACAATCTCAACCTCGCGTTCGGTATAGTCGCCGTTTGGATAACTGAAATGCGAACATTCAATCCCCAAAATCCCTTCCAAATCCGTTTTACTTCCGAGAATCTCCTGCTTACACTCCGTTTCTGTGCAGCGCGGTAGAATTGGATGGAACTGGGTGTGGGGTTGGAAGTCAACGTGCACTACCATCTCTTTGATTTCAGACATGTTGAGGGCTTGTCTGTCTGGATATACTTTTTCGGGTTCAAAATCGGCTGTATTTTTGAGATGTGCTAATCGTTCTGCGTTCGAGAGTCTTTTGAGTCGCTCTTTCTCCGCCTTAGATTGTCCGTCTACTTTAAACCAGAAATGCCGGTGTGTATTGATAATCTGTGTGCAGGCATAGAGTGTCGGACGCAGCTGGTATTGTTTGAAAATCGGCAAAAGTTCAAAAGTTCCGGCATGTCCGTCGTCAATTGTAATCACAACACTTTTCGGAGGAATCTCTGAGAAATCGGATCGCTGGATTGCTGCCACCAGTGTATCCAGTGAAATAAGCGTGTAGTGGCGAGAGAGGAAGGCGATATGTCTCGCGAAAACCGCGGGTTTCGGATCGTGATACAGGAGGATAGCAACCTGATTCCGACGCACCCACTCTCGAATGAAAACAGGTATACCCAATAGACACACGACGAAGGCGACTACATTTTTAAGGAAACCCCGCATTTATTAACCCACCCTATTGTTCCGATAAAAATTGTCGATAAATATCTTCTAACTTCCGCATAGATTCCGCACTATCAAACTTTTGCTGGATCGTTGCGCGAGCGTTTCTGCCCAACTCCCTCGCAAAGTCAGGTTGCGTCAACACCCAATCCACTGCTGCTGCCAACGCCTCTGGATTTTGTGGTGGGATCCGAATACCGTTCTCCCCGCTCTCAATCAAGTCTGTGATACCACCGACATCTGACACTATACACGGCATCCCGACCCCCATCGCTTCAATCAATGCATTCGGTGAACTCTCATGCAGCGACGGTAGCACAAAGACATCCGCCGTCAAAAGCACAGAGAAGACATCTTCACAGAAACCTGGGAATTTGATATGCTCCGAAAGTCTGTGCTTTTCTGTAAGTGCGCGAAGTTCTGCCTCTAATTCTCCATCACCGAGAAACGTGCATCGCCATGGCGTCTCTTTTGGATCAAGCAGACACAATGCCTCAATCAGATAGCGATGTCCCTTTTCAGGGGCAAAGCGTCCGACACTTACGATTGACTTCTCGCGGGTATCGTCTCGGTGTTGTTGAGACCATTCTTCGGTGGGTAATTCTATTAGATTGGGAATGCTAAGAATCTGTTTGTCTGGATAGCGTTGATGAAGATGCCGTTCAATTTGTGCGGAATTCGTTAGGAGAATATCGGCGGGATTGTAGATAAGTTTTTCTGTCAGCCAGAGCCGGAATTTGCTGTACCTCGCGTGGTAATCACCGCGCTGTGAGGCAATGAACGGCACTTTACGCCAAAGGCCGCATTTCCGCGAAAGTCCGCAGAGGAAATTGGAATACCACAACCAACTGTGTACGATGTCCGGTTTTATTGAATTGACAATACCACCGAGGGCAAACGCCTTTTCCAGTAATCGCTTCGGTCTATTTTCACCCGTCAGCGTAGCGACATCCCGAACACAGGACATTTCAAGGAGTTCGGACACACGTTCCCCTTCAGCACGGCTTAGTACGACGTACGCCTCATACCGTTCAGGTGGCAACCGGTCCAAAGTTTTGAGTAATTGCGATTCGGCACCGTCTTTTGTCATAGAGTCGATGACGTAAAGAATTCGCATAAAGATCGCTATTCGCGGTTCGCGGTTCGCTATCACCAATATGTATAAAGCAGCACTTCTCCAACGATGAGTTGCACCGTGAGGATACCCCCAACCCAATAGAGATCGGATAGCGAGCGATCTACAAGGTGTTTGGCGACAGGAATCACGAAAAACGGCACCATGAAGATCCAAATGCGCTCAACCTCCATCGTAAACAGGGTGGAAAATGTGAAAAAGAGGAGTGTTATCAGGAAACCGATGACGAAGCCGTCTAATTTTTCATGACGGAGTATCCAAGGAGTACGCGGGTCATAACGCTCTTGTACCGATGAGAGTGCCTCCCGTCGCCATTCCGTTATTGCGGATACGACCTGTCGGAGCCAAACAGTCGTTATCGGAAGCCCTACGCCAATGAGGAAGGCGAATAGGTTGGCGAAGCGCAGGTGAAGATAACGTGAGAGGCTTTCGTAACCCGGCCCCGTCCCCCTCTCATCTTTTGCTATCGCTGCCACGAGTGCCTCAATCGGACGAAATCCCGTCAAGACAAAAAGGAGTAAGTAGAATCCGACGAACCCGGCAGCTGCGAACAGCAAAACCTTCAGATACTGTACAAACCGCTTTCGTTCCAGCAACGGGATAATACAGAGAAAAACACCGACGACAACCGTTGAATACGTCATGAACATTCCGAGTGCCAGTGAAAGTCCTGTTAGCAAACTATAAGGACGAAATTCGTGCCACGTTTGGTCGGGTAAGACCTCCCGCGCTCGCGCCTCATAAAAGAGGTAGACGCTGAGAATTGGGAAAACACTGAATGGACCGTCCATTGATGTACCGGTGAACATCACGAAGTTCGGGGTGATAAGGAAAAGGAGAAGCGCATAGCGAGCGACCTTTGTACCATAGAGCCGTTCGCCGAGGTAATAGATCGGTATCACCGCAAGCGCAGTGAAGATAATTGAAATTAGGGATGCCGATACAAGATTGTAACCGAAAATCTTGCTAAAGAACCATAAGAAAAGCACGCCCCCCGGCGGATGCGTGCGTGTGTGACCTGAGAGTGTATCAAATAATTCCGGTTTGCTATAATCTCGTAGAAATGCGCGGAGTCCGAGTTCATCAACCCGTGGCACATCGCCGTAATACTCCAACGAAGTTCGCGTATACGGCTCCAAAAGCCCTAAGACTCGGTTGGTCTCGCCTTCTTTTTCAATCTCGCGGTAGCCATCAATCAGTGCAACGCTAACGTTAATCGCAACGAAACAGATAACCGCTATCCAGATTAAACGTCGCACAGACACACCTGAAAGCAGATACTTGTGGCAGAGATACAAAAAACCGACACACACCACGATAGCAGGCAATACCCATAAACTCAAGTCGAAGCTCGGTTCAGCGTAAAGTGGGACAATGTGCGTTCTATACCGCACTGCACCGAGATTGACGGCTGTCTCACGCATGCAGTAAAATAGGAATAGGTGGTAGACACAGAAAAATAGCGCGAGCAACCCAATCTGAAAAGGGATTAATCGAACTGCTTTTTGGATAGACTGCCAAAGATTGTTCATTTTCTTTATGAGACGGTTTCGCTCTGAGTTGCCTGCAACTGCTGTGCGGCTTCTAACAATGCGTTTGCTAAAAATTCAGGATTAACTTCATCTCTGCCGCGGAACGTGCGCACTCGCTCGCCACGGACCTTCAGGACAGCAAGTTCTCTGCCCCCTAAATGGATACCTACCTCAGCATTGCGCGTTTCACCCGGTCCGTTAACCTCACACCCCATCACGGCTACCGGAATCTTTATGCCGTGTTTCTCCAGAAGTTCCTCAGCAACCGCAACGATGTTCTCATAATCCGCACTGGGATCGCCACGACCGCAGAACGGACAAGAGACGACATCCAGCATATCCGATGCCATGCCAAGTGCTCGCAGGAGTTCTTTCGCAGTCAGTACCTCTTCGACGGGGTCTCCTGTAATTGAGATGCGGATGGTGTCCCCGATCCCCTCTTGCAAGAGCGTCCCAATACCGAGGGTCGATTTGACGTGCGCCCGCCGCGGTGTTCCGGCTTCTGTTACACCGAGATGCAATGGGTACGGGATTTTCGCTGAAAGTTGACGGTTCGCTTCTATCATCCGAAGCGGATCGCTCGACTTAACGGAGATGGCGATGTCTCTGAAGTCGTGAGCTTCGCAGATGTTGACGTGCCGCATCGCACTCTCTACCAATGCCTCGGCTGTTGGAGACGGGTATTTTTCTAATAGATCCTTTTCGAGCGAGCCCTCATTCACGCCGATACGTATCGGGATATTCGCCGCTTTCGCTGCAGACAATACCTGTGAAATCCGTTCTTCGTTACCGATGTTTCCCGGATTGATACGAACTTTTGCCACTCCCGCATCGACTGCAGCGAGGGCATATCGGTAATTGAAATGGATATCCGAGACGATCGGGACCGGTGCCCGCCGGACAATCGTAGAGAGTGCCTTCGCGTCCGGCTCTTCAGGCACAGCGACGCGGACAATCTGCGCCCCTGCCTCGGCACACCGCTCTACTTGTGCTAATGTAGCGTCTATGTCGTGGGTCAGGGTCGTCGTCATCGTCTGGATAGAGATGGGATTACCGTCACCGATCGGGATATTGCCTACCATAATTTTTCGGGTAGGTCGTCTGTTATTGAGTTGTATGAGTTGTTTCATGTTGGCTGTTGGCTATTGGCTATTGGCTGTTGGTGGTTATAGGTACTTGGTACTTGGTTATTGGCAATTGGCTAACTACTATTCGCCAATCGCTATCCGCTATCCTTTAAAGTCCTAACAAATCTCTCATTTTCTTCTGCTGTTCCAATCGTTACGCGTATCGCATTCGGATAGCCGTAGCCCCCGATAGGTCGGACGATGACCCCTTTTTGCAGTAACGCATCGGCAACCTCTGTTCCTAACTGCTCCAAGTGCAACATGATAAAGTTGCCTTCGGTTTGTGTATAACGGAGTCCCATGTCATCAAACGCTTCATAGAGGAAGGTTTTTCCAGCACTGTTGTTGGCTTGGCTCTTTTTGACATGCGCGGTATCCTTAAGTGCAGCACGCGCCGCCGCCTGTCCCACCAGACTACAATTGAAGGGCTGCCGAACCCGATTCAGCGTCTCAACCAACGCCGGGGGCGCGATACCGTAACCGATACGGAGTCCAGCGAGTCCATAGATTTTGGAAAACGTCCGAGTAATGATAAAATTCCGTCCCCCTAAGACATAAGGCAGCGTCTGCGGATAGTCGGAACGCAGGACATATTCATAGTACGCCTCATCAAAGACGACAAGCACATCGTCTGGCACCTGTTCCATAAACGCCGCTGTCTCCTCGGCAGTGACCATCGTGCCGGTAGGGTTGTTCGGATTTGCCACGAAGATAACTTTCGTCTTACGGGTGATTGCGCCTACCATAGCCGAGAGGTCGTGTGTGTCGTTCTGCATCGGCACGACAACGGCTCTCGCGCTACACAACTTCGTTACGAGACTATAGACGACGAACGCGCCCGCTGCATAGATAACCTCATCATCGGGTGCGACGTAAGCCTCAGCGATGAGTTGCAGCACATCGTTTGAGCCGTTCCCTAAAATCAGATGCTCAGCAGAAATCCCCAGATGCGCCGCCAGATCGTTTTTGAGATAGAAGGCGTTGCCGTCGGGATAGAGATGCACCTGTGCCGCGCTCTCAGCAATCGCCTGTAGTGCCAACGGCGATGGGCCCAGCGAGTTTTCGTTGGATGCGAGTTTGATAATATCCGTGATGCCCAACTCGCGTTGGACC
>VXZL01000311.1 GCA_009845505.1 Candidatus Poribacteria bacterium
TCGTGGAACGTAGTGGAACGATGACCAGATTTAATAGTTTAAAAAATGCAATTAACACCGAGTCAACAAGATGCCCTTGACATAAAAAGACACGTCTGCGTAACCGCCGGTGCCGGATCCGGAAAAACGACCGTGCTGGTTGAACGTTACCTCAAGATTTTGCGTGAAGGAAATGTCAAAAAACTGCGGGGGATTGTCGCCCTTACTTTCACGGATAAAGCCGCCGCTGAAATGAAAGATCGGATTGTCGAAGAACTGTCTGCGGGAAAAGAAAACGAAAGTAAGCAACAAGGCAATTCGCTCTGGCGTTTTCTCGAAGAAATAAACTCGGCACACATATCGACTATCCATTCATTCTGCTCACGTATCCTGAGGGAATTCCCGTTCCAAGCCCGTGTGCCTGCTAACTTCAGCATTATACAAGGTATTGATCAGAAACTCCTGCTCCAGCAAACTGTTAAGGACACTCTCAAGGAGATTGCGACAAATACGGGTGATAGACACCGCGCCGAACTCACACGCTTACTGCAACGCTACGGTGGACAGCAAAAGTTGGTGGATTTCTTCTCTGCTATGGTCAATCAGCGTGATGTAATCGAGCACCTAATACGGGAAATTTATAGCAATCCAGACAGCACAGAAGTCCGCGAAACTTTGAAACAGCAGGTTCGCGAAAAACTGATTTCTGCAGTTGACGTTGCCCAATTCGTCCGATGTCTAAATGCTGTTTTGCAGTTCGCGAGAGGTAAAGATGCTGGGGCAGTTAGAGATTTAACACAACAATTAGAAGCACTGCCTGAGCGAAATCCAGACTCGCCTGAAATGCTAAGTTTGCTTAAGGAAATTGAAGACTTAATTACGATCGGGAATGGTAATATCGCGAAAGGTGCGTTTCTTGGCAGCGGCCTCAAAACAACGAACATTGACGCTGAGATCGAATTTCTGGTATCAACTGCGAGAAAGATACGACTCATACCGGCTATTGGAAACAATGAAAATGAGATGGATGAAAACCTGACCGATGACGATTTTTTGTTGGATACAATCCGGGACCTATTCATACTCTATGACCGCATCCTCAGTGATTACCAAACCACTAAACTCCTCCAAGGTAAGCTTGACCACAATGACCTGCAGCTAAAAACCCGTGATCTCCTTCGCGACAACCAAGAAATCCGACAGAAAGTGGTCTCCCGTCATAAGTACTATATGGTGGATGAATACCAAGATACAAATGAAATACAATACGAATTAGTGATGCTGCTAACAGACAATCTCAAAAGCGCAAATCTATTTATCGTTGGGGATCCGAAACAAAGCATTTACAGGTTCCGAGGCGCAGATGTTCGTGTATTTGAAAAGACAAAGAAGATGCTCTTAGACCATTGCGGAATTGATGTTATCCTTGCAGAAAACTTTCGTTCTTTGCGCGATACCCTTGGATTCGTCAATTACTTTTTCAACTCTTTGATGGGCGATGGAGCGGAAAGTGAATTTGAAGTGGAGTATAAACCACTTATAAAAGCGCGTCCTGTTGACGCGAACGGTGCTGTTGAAATCCTTCTTGGAAGCCAAGGGAGTGAACCGGTCGATGAACCTGCTCTCATCGCACGCCACATCAAAAATATGAAAATGAATGCCGATGAGGTATGGGTGCGCGAGAATGGTGTGGAAACGAAGCGTTCAATCCGGTATGATGACATCGCCATCCTCATCCGAAGTAGAAGTCATCTCCCAGATATTGAACACGCCTTACTTGAGGAAGACGTTCCCTACCTGACTGCAGGGGGTGTCGGTTTCTATCAACGACAAGAAATCTATGACATTTGGAACTACCTCAACTTCCTTGATGCACCTTCAAAAAATCATACATCTCTCGTCGCACTTCTTCGCAGTCCGGCTTTTGGTATATCTGACACCGAACTCTATCAAATTTCCCTGCAGGAGGGAGCGGATTTCTGGGACAAAACCGAAAAATACCAAACACCTTCTGACGATCTTGACCGGGCAATAGCCACTTTAAAAAAGCACTGTCAAGTTGCGCATCGGATGCCTGTAAACCAGCTTATCCTTACCATCGTTAATGAAACAGGAATGATTGGAACCCTGAAAACCGGGAAACAGGGACAGCAACGCTGGGCGAATTACCAAAAACTCTTAGAACTTGCCAGAAACTTTGACGGAGATGAGAATACGAGACTTCTCCCGAACTTTATCGAATTTCTGGATGTCTTAATTAGGGATGAACCTCAAGAGGGACAGGCACCCATTGAGGCAAGTAGCGGCGCGGTTCAAATCATGACAGTCCACGCTGCCAAGGGGCTTCAATTTCCTGTTGTGATACTCCCAAGACTTGACCGGAGAGGTCGAACGGATACCGAACCTTTCATTGATGAGTCGCTCGGTATCGGCTTCAGTCCGCTTAAACCTGATGACGGTTATAGGAAGACTCAACCTGATATCCTTACTCACATAAAAGAGCGAGCGAGTGCGAAAGAGGATGCAGAAAAAAAACGATTGCTTTATGTCGGAACAACACGTGCTTGTGATAGACTTATTTTATCCGGGACCCTTCCAGCGAGAAATATGCTTGGCTGGTTTCATAAAAATCTTGATATCAACGAAGAAGATATTTTACTGGATTTGCCCGTTACATTGGAGATGTTTGAAGACGGCAACACAAACTCTCAATCCTTCCAACTTCAAATCCCGATTTCTCGGGAATTGGCAGAATCTGAATCTGAGGATAAGGTCTCCGGTAATACGACTACTGTCGAATTTCCAAATCCCTTGCCATCGACACTACAATCAACTGGAATCGAGGCAGCCTTCTCCGTCACCGAACTCGCAAACTATGCCCGCTGCCCGCTGCGGTATCAATTAGAGAACTTACTACAGATTCTATCGATCAACGGAGACACGGATCCAGAGGAAGAGGGAAGAGAGAGTGCCATTCGTCGAGTACTTGCCCGGATAAGACGGCAATCGGATGCGGAAAATCTTGACACATTCATTGCACAGGTATCCGAGGATGACCCAGAGATGACCCGTGAATCCAAAACAGCGTTACGTATACATGCCAATAACTTTCTCAATTCTGAAATCGGAGAAATCGTTTTTAATGCTACCTCCGCCTATACCAATCAACAAATTCACGCGAGTATCAACGGACACATTATTGAGGGTAGACTCGACAGACTCTTTAAAGATACAATAGGACAATATCAGCTAATCATTTACGATACCTCTGAAATACATGATTTAGACGCACACCGCCCAGAAATGGAACTTTATGCGCTGCTCGTACATCGACGGTATCCAGAACAACCGACGGTAACTATTAATCTCTTCTTTACCAAACAAGGTCAGGGTGAACAAATACATTTCAGCGCAGCACAATTGCAGGAAGCTCAGGAACAGTGGGAAGAAAAAATATTGGAACTTCAAAGCGGGATTTATGAGAAAAACCTTGAACACTGCTGTTCTTGTCCGTATGCGGGGCCCGATGGACAGTGCATAGTTGCTGAAGCATAAGGAGAAAAAAATGAGAAGCTTAACACCAGTAATTGCAATTATCATAATTGCCTGCTTTGCAATACAGACGTGGCAACCCGCCCTCGCAGGCACATGGCGCGACGATTTTGAAGACAAAGATACCCGCGAATGGAAGATTTTTAACCTCGACCGGCAGGTCGAAAAATGGTGGATTGATGACGGTGAAGCCGTCGGCGAAATCTTCCTACCCGGTTTCATGAGCCTCTGGCTTACGGGTGAACTCACATGGAAGAACTATTCCCTCTCCTGTCGCGCAAAATTGGTGAAAGACAAAAACGATCCACCGAGCATCGGATTGACACTCCATGACAGAGGCGAAGAGGATAGTCGCTACCTTTTTTTTATTGATTACGTTTTTGGTACCGTCCGACTTATAAAGGCACTGCGAAACAGTTGGTTTCCGGTCATCTATCCATTTGATGCCGAAATTGATACGTGGTATGAACTCACTGCCACCATTCACGAGGATGGCACCATAGAATTTCAAGTCGATGACGAAGTGTTTACCGTTATTGATGATGACCCTCTGAAAGGTGGGCAGGCAGGACTCGTTGTCGCAGACGGACGCGCACACTTTGATGATTTTGAAGTCACAGGCGCGAACATCAAAAATGGCGGTCCCGGCAAGCCACGGCCCGTCGAACCGCGATCCAAACTCGCAACCACTTGGGGCGAGATAAAAAAAGGCAGTCCGGTTAGACCCAGATAGTTTAAAAAATGAAAGAAAACATAATAGGCATCGGCATTATCGGCATGGGCTGGATGGGTATGACACATGCCCGCGCCTACCGCCAGATCGCAGACCGATTTCACAACAGTCCGCTTCAACCCAAACTCGTTATCTGTGCCGATGATGTCGCCGAACGCACAACCGAGGCAAAAACACGCTTCGGATTTGAACGCACAACGACCGATTTTCGACGCGTCATAGCGGACGAAGATGCCCAGATAGTCAATATTGCTGCACCCAATAGCATGCATCTTGAGATCGTTGAAGCAGCCGCAGCCGCTGGGAAGCACATCTTCTGTGAGAAACCCGTCGGACGGAATCCTGCCGAAACGAAGGCTATCTACGCCGCCGCACAGCGGACAGGTGTCCTTACAGGTGTCGGTTATAACTACAGATGGGCACCTGTTGTCCAGTACGCACGCCGATTGATTTCGGAGGGGAAACTCGGCACGCTCACCCACTATCGTGGTAGATTTTTTGCTGGCTATGCGAGCCATCCGCACGCAGTCCTTTCGTGGCGTTTTCAGAAAGAGATCGCAGGACTTGGCACCCTTGGCGACCTGATTTCCCACGTCATTGATATGGCACATTTCATCGTTGGAGACATCAACAGCATCGTCTCCCAGCAAGAGACCTTTATTCCAGAACGTCCCGTAGCAACAGCGGGTACCGGCACACACTTCTCGCTCAGCGCAGATGGCAAAATGGAAGCCGTTACGAACGAGGATTACGTCGGCGCGTTAGTTCGATTTGAAAACGGTGTCCGCGGTACACTTGAAGCCTGTAGAATTATTAACGGACCGCAGTGTGAAATGGCGTTTGAGGTACACGGCACAGACGGGGCTTTGCGCTGGAATTTTGAGCAGATGAACGAACTGGAAATCTACTTGCCTAACGAAGACGGTTTCCCTGACGGATTCACGCGCATATTGAGCGGTCCCCGCCATCCATTCCACAGCGATTTCAACCCCGGTCCCGGTGTTGGATTGGGCTATGACGACCTGAAAACGATTGAAGCCTCCCAGTTCTTACAAGCCATCTACGCAGGAAAACAAGCAAATCCGGGTTTCCGAGAAGCCGCCGCCGTTGCTGATGTACAGACTGCTATTCAAACCTCATGGAAGGAGGAGCGATGGATTTCTGTTCAAAAATAAAGTACATACTGACTTTGCCCAATTGCAGTTGGATAGGATTCTTGGTTCGTAGTAGCGCAATTTGTTGCGCCTTCCTTATTTTATTTTTTTCTCTCTGGATAACTCCGCCAACTGCCGCTGCGCAAAACTTACCCCAATTTACCGACATCACGAGCGAAGCAGGCATCGACTTCATCCATAATACCGGTGCCTTCGGCGAAAAATACCTCCCCGAAACGATGGGATCCGGCTGCGCATTCCTCGACTACGACACCGACGGTTGGCAGGACATCCTCCTCGTCAATGGAAAGGATTGGGAGGGGCAACCAACCCAAAAACGCCAAACGATGGCACTCTATCGCAACAACCGAGACGGCACATTCGCGGATGTCACCGAATCCGCAGGACTCGCTGTCCCACGCTACGGCATGGGAGTCGCTGTCGCCGATTACGATAACGACGGTGACCCAGATATCTATATTAGCACCCTTGAAACCGATCGTCTTTTCCAAAACCGTGGTGACGGCACCTTTGTTGATGTCACGGAAACCGCGGGGATCCATAACCCCGGTTTCGGCACCAGTTGCGCGTGGTTCGACTATAACAAAGACGGACACCTCGACGTTTATGTGGCGAACTATGTCGAGTGGACGATAGAGAACGACATATTCTGTACCCTTGATGGCACAAATAAGTCTTATTGTACCCCTGAATCCTACACTGGTCAGTCCAGCAAACTCTTCAGGAACCGCGGCGACGGCACATTTCTTGATGTCTCCCGTATCGCACGGATTGAGGACAATACAAGCAAATCATTGGGGGTCTGCATTTTCGATTACAATGCCGATGGTTTACCCGACATCTTTGAGGCGAACGACACGCAACCCAATAAACTCTATCAAAATAACGGTGACGGTACCTTCATTGAAACTGGAATGCTCGCTGGGATCGCCTATGACGAGAGGGGGGTTGCAACTGGGGCAATGGGGATTGATGCCGCAGACTATGATCGTATCGGCAGAGAGAGCCTCGTCATCGGCAACTTCTCCAACGAGATGCTCAACCTCTACCATAACGAAGGCAACTTCTTCATAGACGATGCCCCCGCCGCGCACATCGGCAATGCGACCTTACTAACCCTTACCTTCGCCTGTTTCTTCTTCGACTTTGACTTCGATGGTAACCTTGACATTTTCACCGCTAATGGACACGTTGAAACTGACATCAACGCCATCCAGAGCCAAGTTACCTATGCCCAACTTCCGCATCTATTCCACAACGATGGACAAGGCAAATTCACCGATGCGATCCACAAAGTCGGCACGGACTTGGCGACCCTAATGGTTGGCAGAGGCGGAGCCTACGGCGATATCGATAACGATGGCGATTGGGATTTACTGATTACCACCTCCAACGGACCCGCATATCTTTTCCGAAACGACGGTGGTAACCGCAACGCTTGGATAAAAGTCCAACTCGTTGGACAAACGAGCAATCGCGACGGCATCGGTGCGGAAATCCGTGTAACCTCCGCTTTGGGAACACAGACCCGAACCGTCAAAAGCGGTTCCAGTTACTGCTCCCAGAGCGAACTCACCGCCATCTTCGGCATAGACGGTGACACCACTATTGAGACAATCGAGGTCCGCTGGCCCAGCGGCACCGTCAGCACACGCAAGAATGTTGAACCCAACCAACACATCCGCATTGAAGAAAACGTACCATAGACTGTCGCTACTTTCCAAACTCGTTCTTCCAACCAAGGTAGGTACGGTTTCCAACCGCACCGGTGAATCCCAAAGAATCTCTCTACATCAATATTTATCCTTTACCTTTCCTATGAAATGCCTTATCATTCTGATGGATAGGTGGTTTAGAAATCTACCATCTCAATTCGGGAATGTTAGCTTTTAGAATAATAAACTCTAATGGAGGATCCAACAGTGAAAAAGAGCTTAATTAC
>VXZL01000679.1 GCA_009845505.1 Candidatus Poribacteria bacterium
TATTGAAGCAAAGCGCAGGAAAAAATCATGAAATTTACTGAGAAAAATTACTTATATTTGCTTATCTTCGGAATTACGTTTGTTGGGTGTCTTCTACTGCCAAACTTCAAGGCGAAAACTGAGATATATACTGACACCCAAGTTGCTGAAGCCTTATACGTCACCCCGGAGAGGGAAGACTGGATTGTGATAAATGAGAATGCGTTGCCCAATATTCCGGGAAGGATTTATGTACTAAAAACTGAATCACGTGCTGAGATCTGGCACACAAACGCTATAACCCGATCGGAAAACGGAGAACTCTCTGAGAGGCAGAAGTTGAATCTTTTGAATACGGGTGCCGTCCCAAAGGGCTGGGAAGTGGTATATGTGGATGAAGAGGGAAGCCTTATCTCCGCGAAAAGATAGAGATAACCCTTGGGCTGTTCTTCACGACCCGAACTACCGAACTGTCGAACATTAAACAGAAGACTGGAGATTTGCATGTCCAACCAATTAGCAGTTTCAGGTGGCACACCTGTCCGCAATACAGAAACTGACCCTTGGTCGCCATGGCCCCTCCATACAACAGAGGAGTGGGAATCGAAGATCGAACCCTTGCTCAGGGAAGTCTATCTGAGCGGTAACGAAGGGTCTGGCGGCACGATGATTGTGCGTTTTCGAGAGCAATACGCGCAGTATACCGGTACAAATTACGCCCTTTTCATGCCACATGGTACTGACGCAATTAGTGCGGCTTTAGCAGGCGCGCTTGACCTCGACGGATTCAGTGATGGTGGCGAAGTTATCGTGCCGAACTATACATTCGTCGCGACAGCGAGTGCTGTCTTGGAACGTCGATGCACCGTCGTATTTGTAGACATTTCACCAGAGACATTTACGATTGACCCAGAGGCAGTAGCAGCGGCAATTACTTCGGAAACACGCGCGATCCTACCCGTCCACCTCGGTGGTCACCCAGCGGATATGGGCGCGTTACAAGACATTGCGCGCCGCCATGAGCTTGCGATTGTTGAGGATTGTGCACAAGCACACAGTGCGGAATACCAGACGAAGAAGGTCGGTGCCCTCAGCGATGTCGGTGCGTTTAGTTTCCAAGCCTCGAAAAACCTGACCTCCGGCGAAGGCGGGATGGTCACGACTAATGACAAAGACATCCATGACAGGGTTTCTGCTTTTATGAATGTCGGACGTGCCCCGGGTGGCGCGAGATGGGAATATCCAAGACTCGGTTGGAACTATCGTCCATCAGAATACCTCGCGGCAATACTCCTCGTACGGTTGGAACTCTTAGAGGCGCAAACAGACATCCGCAACCGAAACGCTACCTATCTCTCCAACGCTTTAGAAACAATTGAAGGTATCACACCCCCAGAACTCGCCCCATGGGTTACCAAACATGGGTATCATCTCTACTGTCTGAAATACAACCCTGAAGGATTCGGTGGTAAGTCGCGGCAAGCATTTGTCAATGCGCTATCTGCTGAAGGCGTTCCGTGTTCAATCGGTTATCGTTCCCCACTTTCAGAGGAACCCGGTATGGCACACGTTGCGCAGAAATATCCGCGCCTCATTCGGTCGCTGCCCTGTCCAAACGCGGCATCGGTCTGTGAACAGAGCGTCTGGCTTTTCCAAAACCTTCTGCTTGGTTCGGAGGCAGATATGGATCAGATCGTTGAAGCTATCACCAAAATCCACCGGGCATGGAATTGATTTCTCATCTAAGTTGTAAGCGTTGGGCGGACCTCGCCAAAAATTTTTGATGTATTCACACAGCAGCAAACCGCTCCTTGCATACGATAACGACTGCGATTTCTGCCGATATTGGATTGCACAATGGCAACATGTGACGGGTGATCGTGTTGATTATGCCCCGTATCAAGAGGTGGCATCACAATTCCCAGAGATACCAATCTCAGCGTTTGAGAGCTCGGTGCAGCTGATCCAAGAAAACGGAACCGTTCTCAGCGGTGCAGAAGCTGTCCTGCGTGCTTTGAACAGTGGCTTGCTCCTCTGGTGCTATTACCAGCTCCCAGGGTTCGCAAAGGTGTCTGAAACGGTCTACCGCCTTATTGCCCGACACCGTCCCTTCTTTTCAGCAATGACACGCTGGCTCTGGGGAACCCACACCGGAAGAACATCTCTCGGTCTTTCGCGCTGGCTCTTTTTGCGTGCCCTCGGTGGTATCTACCTCATCGCCTTCCTCTCTCTCTGGGTCCAGGTCCATGGGCTTATTGGAAGTAACGGTATTTTACCGGCGGATCAGTTTTTGACGGCAGTGCGTCAACAGGTCGGAACATCAGGCTATCACCTCGTCCCAACGCTATTTTGGTTGAATCCGTCAGACCTCTGTCTTCACCTCTTGTGCGCTGGTGGTGCTGTTCTATCTTTGGTATTAATCGCCGGTTTCTTTCCAACGTGGACCTTAGTCGGTTTATGGGCATTCTATCTGTCGCTGGTGTCAGTCGGGCAAGTTTTTCTGAGCTTCCAGTGGGATGTGCTGCTCTTAGAGGCGGGATTTTTGGCAATCTTTTTCGCGCCGCTTCAAATCCGCGACACACTTTCACGAACTTCCCAACCTTCCAGTGCATTTCTATGGCTCTCACGTTGGCTTTTGTTTCGGTTGATGTTCGCTTCTGGGTTCGTCAAACTTGCCAGTGATGAAGTGTGGCGAAACCTGACTGCCCTTAATTTTCACTATGAAACGCAGCCTTTGCCGACATCAATCGCGTGGTATGTGCATCAGCTCCCCGAATGGTTTCAGAAAGTCTCGGTCCTGGGCATGTTCGCCGTTGAGTTAGTTATTCCGTTTCTGATTTTTGCACCGCGCCGCTTGCGAACTGCCGGATGCATCGGGTTCGTCGGACTACAAGTGTTAATCATCCTGACAGGGAATTACTGCTTTTTCAATCTGCTGACGATTGCGCTGTGTCTCCTGCTTATTGACGACGTGGCGTGGAAAAGGCTTCTACCCAAAAGGTTGATGCCATCTATCCGTTTGCTCGAACAGGCACCCCATAGGTATAGCCGTATCTGTATAGGGGTTGTGGCAGTACTTCTCTTTCTTCTAAGCGGCCTCCGATTCAGCGGGCAACTTTTTAGAGACGGACGGTTGCCAGATGTCGCTTGGATTACACCGTTTCGGAGTGTGAACACCTACGGACTTTTTGCGGATATGACGGAGTCGCGCCCAGAAATTATTGTTGAAGGTAGCAATGACCGGATAACATGGAAAGCTTATGAATTTCGATGGAAACCGGGGGACCTGACAAACGCGCCGAAATGGGTTGCCCCACACCAACCACGCTTAGATTGGCAGATGTGGTTCGCTGCACTTCAAGGGGACTACCAGAATACGTATTGGTTTCTCAATTTTATGGGATCGTTGTTGCGCGGAAATCCAGAGGTGCTAAAGTTATTAGCAGAAAACCCGTTCCCCGACACGCCACCCCGTTATGTTCGGGCGACCCTTTACAATTATCACTTTACTGACCTTGCCACAAAACGTTCGGACGGGACGTGGTGGGCCCGCGAATGGATCCGGATTTATTGTCCGGCAATTTCACTTCGTTAAACCAGACAGGAGAATCTATGCCCAGTCAATTTTTAACCGTTGCATTAGAAGCCGCGAAAAACGCTGAAGAGATAATCACCTCTTACTACACTGGCGATATAAAAGTCGAACTGAAAGACGATGAAACACCCGTCACCCACGCCGATAGGGGTGCCGAAAAAGTCATCCGTGAAACCATCAAACGGGCGTTTCCTGACCACGGTTTTCTCGGTGAAGAATACGGAACACAAGAAGGCACATCACCCTACCTCTGGATTATTGATCCAATTGATGCGACTAAGAATTATATCCGAAAAATCCCGATCTTCGGGACCCAAATTGCGCTGATGAAAGGTGAGGAACTTATTCTGGGTGTCTCCAATGCTCCCCTTTTGAACGAGCTCCTCTATGCCGAGACCGGCGGCGGTGCCTTTCTAAATGGTGAACCGATTCAGGTGTCCGATGTAACACAACCCGAAGACGCAATGATCTGCCACGGTGGATTGAGATGGTTTACAGAGAAAGGCACTTTCCCGGGTGCTTACAACCTTATCAACGCCGCGGCACGTTCGAGAGGATTCGGCGATTTCTATATGTATCACCTCGTGGCTTCCGCGAGGGCAGACGTTGTTATTGAAGCAGCGATTAGCGTCTGGGACATCGCTGCTATCACTGTTATCGTCCGAGAAGCCGGTGGGAAGGTAACAGACATACAGGGGCAGCCTGTTACGAAAGACACTGCGTCTCTCATAGCGACGAATGGGGGCTTGCACAGTTCGGTTTTGAACTATTTTCAGAGCGCTTGATTTCTGATTTACTTGAACATTTCAAGGAGGTGTGTTATACTACATAGCATAGATTTGCAAAAGTAAAAGGTTTGTAGGAAGGAAAGAAAAAATAAAATGCATCTTGACTTTGAAAATGTGCTGGATCTCTCCTATGTGGTTGATGAAGATAGCCCGCGTGAACTGCCGATTGATCCGGCGAAAATATACGATCAGGCGACGTTAGAAAAAGATGGCTACTTTGAAAGCCGCGTTGATATGTCAGGACACTACTCCACGCACATGGATGCGCCTTGTCTCATGTATCCCGGTGGAGCGACCATCGCCGAAATTCCAAAAGAGAAACTGACAGGACACGCCGTGTTGATGGACTATTCCGCGATTAAGAAACCGAACGACGCTGTGACCGCTGAAGATGTTAAAGCGTGGGTAACTGAAAACGGCGAAATTCCAGCGGACAGTATCGTTTTCATGAGAACAGGGATGGACAGATTCGTCTATCAGGACAACTTCAATCGGGAGTGGATCGGTTTCAGTGAGGATGCCGCTGAGCTGCTCGTCGAAAAGGGCATAAAGGTCATAGGAACAGATGCGTGTAGCATTGATTCAGTTGCCGGACACCCACCGTTGCACGACGGCTTACCGCCTGCACACCTCGTCTTCTTGGGTGCGGGTATCCCACACGTTGAAGATCTGTGCAATTTAAGTCAGTTGCCGACGCATTTCTATGTAGTCATTGCCCCGTTAAAGTTGGCACAGAGTTCCGGTGCCCCGACCCGGGTCTTTGCTTTCGTATAAGTATCGTCCCAGACAAACAGTAGAGAATCCATCCACGAAGAAAAATGATGCCCAATATTCCTGAACCGATTCTAAATCTGCTGAAGGAAATCGGCGAAGTCGGTGGAAAAGGCACTTACATCGTCGGCGGGTTCGTCCGTGACCTTCTGCTCAAACGACCGAACCTCGACATCGACATCGTTGTGGAAACGGATGCAATGCCAGTCGCAAAAACGATGCAGGATCGGTGGAACGGGAAATTGCACGTGCATCCGCAATTCGGCACTGCAACTGTCACGCCAGCGAACCCTAATCTGCCCAAAATAGACTTCGTCACGGCACGTCGTGAAACTTACGAAACTGCAGGAGCGTTACCTATAGTAGCACATGGGACTCTCACGGATGACCTGCATCGAAGGGATTTCACGATCAACGCATTAGCCATGCGTTTAGATAAGCGTGCTTTCGGGACTATTGTTGATAACGTAGGTGGACTCGAAGACCTTGAGAAAGGTATCATCCAGGTTCTACACGCGCGAAGCTTTACGGACGATCCGACGCGTATTTTCCGCGCCTGTCGATATGCTGGACGTTATAACTTTCGTATTGCTGAGACGGATGTGGATCTAATCCGGGCGGCATTCCCTGTACTTGCAGAACTGAGTGGTGAACGGATTCGGAACGAAATTGATAGCGTCCTTTTGGAGGAAAATGCCCCGCGAATTGTGCAACAACTCGCAGAATTTGACGTATATGATATAGTCCGCAGAGGCTGGCAGATTTCACCAAATTTTGGGGATGATTTCCAAATGGCGCGACGGGCAATCGCTTGGGCATCAGAGCATCTTACGGATGACGAATTTCGGTCTGAACTTGTCCGTTGGATGGCATTTTTTGGCTCACATACGTCGGTCTATCAGATTGAGGCACTGAGTTTTAGGCTTGTCTTAACGCATCAGCTGCGGCGGTTGGTAAGTCCTGCACAGGCAGAGAACCACCAAGTTTCGCTTGAGAAAGTGACATACGCTGTCTTTGAAAAACTCGGATTTCCGTTGTCGCCGGACGTTTCAATTGAACACCAAAATGGAAAATGGCTCATCGTTGATGCGGATGCTTTAACAGGGATAGGAACAACTTACGTCTGCGGAGAAAGCAGTCTATTTCAGGTAGAAACGCCGCTCACTGCTTATAATGAATTAAAAAAAGGACTTGGCGCACTAAAGAAGTGGGTGAAACCGAGCGAAATTTACCAATTGCTTAAACCTTATCCAATTGAGGCATTAGTTCTGGGGTCTGAAGATGAAACAACCCCGCAATGGAAACGCGAAAAAATAAGAGACTACCTCCTTGCGCTGCGCAAGGTTCAACCCTTGATTACAGGGAAAGATTTAATTCAATTAGGGAAAAAGCCGAGTCGTGCGTTTAAAACGCAACTGTGGAAACTATTTGCTGCGCAGTTAGACGGAGAAATCAACAAGAAAGAGGAGGCGTATTCCCACTTACGGAACATAGATAATGTCTAATTTTGATCCTTTCGCTGCGATTCTTGTGGTTACACAGTTCATAATTCTGTTAACCTTTCACGAATGGGGACATGCGAAGTCAGCGGATATGTTAGGGGATCCAACGGCGAAGAATCAGGGACGCATGTCGCTGAATCCGGGGGTTCATATTGACATCATCGGTACGGTGATACTTCCGCTGCTTGGAACGCTTTTCGGTGGTGCTTTCTTTGGGTGGGCGAAGCCGGTGCCGGTCAATCCGTTCAACCTGAAGAACCCTCGCCGAGATCTGATGCTCATCGCAGCAGCGGGACCTTTCATGAATATCCTGCTCACTTTCGTCATTTTGGGAGGACTTAGGATCGTATTGGAATTTACAGACTTCAGTCCGCGGAGCTCACTGCTGCACGCTGAAATAAATAGGCAAGTCATTCGGATGGCACTCATTAGCGTGTTTCTCGCAGCGTTTAATATGCTGCCGCTCTTTCCACTGGACGGTTTTAGCGTTGTTCGAGGTTTGCTTCCGGAAGATGCTGCACGTCAATTTGAAAAGTTAATGCCCTACGGTATGCCAATTTTGATGTGTCTGATCTTTATGCCATATTTCCTCCCTATACTCAACATATTCGGATTCTTGAGTGACATTAGTTATGCGATATTCGATTTAATAGCAACAATTGTCGGCTTACGCTGAAAAATAAATTGTTTTATACTCAGCAAGTTTCAATATTAAAGGATCAGTTGGAAGTATGGAAG
>VXZL01000586.1 GCA_009845505.1 Candidatus Poribacteria bacterium
GGGAGGTTCTATGCCCTCCCGCAATCGCCGCAGCTGTTCAAGCAGATTCTCATGTTGAGCGGTGTTGACCGGTATTTTCAAATCGCGCGATGCTTCCGTGATGAGGACACCCGAGCTGATCGGCAGCTGGAGTTCACGCAACTTGACCTTGAGATGTCATTCGCAGATGTAGACGATGTACTTGAGGTAACCGAAGGGCTGATGAAACGCATCTTTGAGGACGCTGGGAATATCCCTGTCGAAATCCCGTTCCTACGGCTCCCCTACCACGAATCAATAGCACGCTTCGGAAATGACAAACCCGATACGCGGTTCGGCATGGAACTAACGGATGTCTCGGATGTCATGGCTGACTGTGATTTTCAGGTATTCACACGAACTTTGGAAACAGGTGGACAGGTCAAAGCGATTGCTGCGCCGGGCGGGGCAGACTTCTCTCGAAAAGACATCGACGATCTAACAAAGTTTGTCGCTATCTACCGAGCGAAAGGTTTAGCGTGGGTTAAAGTCACACCAGACGGATTTTCCTCTGGTATCGTTAAGTTTTTCACAACAGAGCAACTGGAAACTGCGCAGGAGCGAACGGGTGCGAAGCCCGGTGACATCATGTTCTTTGTTGCTGACAAACCGAATATCGTTGCGGATGCGCTGGGTAATCTCCGCCTCCATCATCGGAAACAGCTTAAACTTATAGATGAAACTCAATATAATTTCTTGTGGATTGTTGACTACCCGCTCTTTGAATGGAACGAGGAAGAGAATCGCTATGAACCCTTCCACCATTTGTTCACTGCATGCACAGAAGCAACTTTACCGTTGTTAGACACGGACCCGGGGAATGTCCAAAGCCAACACTACGATCTCGTGTGTAACGGATATGAAATTTGTAGCGGGAGCGTCAGAATCCACCAATGGGATGTCCAACAGCAGGTTTTTGAAATTCTGGGGATTACACCCGAAGATGTCGAAAATCGGTTCGGATATTTCATAGATGCTCTGGCGTATGGCACACCGCCGCATGCAGGGATCGCCCCCGGTTTAGACCGTATCGTTATGTTGATGCGCAACGAGGAAAACATCCGCGAAGTTATCGCATTTCCGAAATCGCAACAAGGACTCTGCCCGCTTACGCACGCACCTTCTGTTGTATCGGATGCGCAGTTAGAGGAGTTGTCCATCCGCGTTGATGCAGACATCTGAGGCAACACCGTTATGGGTTGTCGGAAACCATCGCCTGAACTTGGACGCTTATGATTTTAAGATGGACCATGATTACCGGACGCCTAATCATGGTCCATCTGGTAATCTTATAAATCACAGTTCAGACTTCCTCTGACGACCAATAACCAATAGTTGAAAGTGAGCGTAGCGAACGTCCTGATAACTGATAACCTCTAAGGAGATAGAACGATGGAGAAAAACATAGGTGCTGCCCCAACACTCGTCTATCCCGAATCAGACGGTGAACCGATGGCAGAAACGGGAAGGCATGTCAGAAGCCTTTTAGACATGATAGAAATGATAGATTGGCATTTCCGGGATGTCCCAGATGTACATGTATGCGGAAATATGTTCCTCTATTATGAAGAGGGCAACCCACGTAAAGTTATATCTCCGGATGTATTTATGGTGCGCGGGGTCTCAAAAAAAGACCTCCGGACGTATAAAACATGGGAACAGCAACCCTATCTCGATTTCGTGCTGGAGTTGGCGAGCCCGAGTACGTTCACAAGAGATTTTGCTGAGAAGAAAACAATTTATGAGCAGATTTTACGGGTGAAGGAATACTATATCTACGATCCCTATCATGAGATTCAACCCTCTTTCATAGGCTTTCGTCTTATAGAAGGTTCTTATGAAGAGATAGAATTTGTAGAGGGACGACTTCCGTCCGAGGTATTAGGATTGGACTTGGGTGAACACGATGGCGTGCTGCGGCTATACGATCCGGTTGCGAGAGCGTGGTTGGGCCCCTCTCGAGAACGCCTAGCTGAAGCGGAAACGCGTGTGTCTGAAGCGGAAACGCGTATTGAGCAAGAAGCCCGCGCACGCCAAGCCGCGGAAGCCGAACTCGAAAAACTACGTGAAACCCTCAAACGTTTGCAAACTTCTGAATAATAACATCTGCAAAAACTACCACGGGTCACATAAAGGATTGGCAGAACAACTTGAAATCGTACCAACGTGAATCAGTATGAAATCAGGAAACATCATCTCAAGGAGATCTAATCCAATGCAATCAACCAAAACACCCTCTATTTTCGCTGTTGTCCCTATACTCTGTGCTTTAATTTTCTGGGTTCCACTGAACACGTCGGCACAAACCGTTAACGTCCCGGATGCCAATCTTCGCGAGGCGATTAACGAGGCACTCGGCAAAGCACCCAACGCCCAGATTACAGCCGATGAGATGGCGACGTTGCGGGAACTTCGCGCTGTGAGTATGGAGATTAAAAACTTGACAGGTCTTGAAACCGCAGTAAATCTGGAGAGATTAAATCTTGACAACAATTTAATATCTGACATATCACCTCTGGCGGAATTGATGAGACTGCGTCGCTTAGATTTGGAGGAGAATCTGATAACTGATCTCTCGCCGCTTGAAGGATTGATCAGCCTGGAGGATCTACATCTTGGGCCTAATTTAGTAAGCGATATCTCATCGCTTGCAGGATTAATCAACTTGAGACATATAAGACTCCATCATAACGCGATAACCGATTTATCACCCCTCGCAGGGTTGACAAAACTGGAAACGATAGGGATGAGTCATAATCCCCTGGCAGACCTCTCGCCTCTTAGTGGATTAACGAACTTGCATAACTTTCACGGATGGGGCACGCCTGTAGTGAACCTTGCTGCCATAGCGAAATTGCCAAAACTTAGAGAGATAAATGTGTGTGGTGGCGAGATATCGGATATCTCTGCTTTAGTCGATGCCAAGGGTTTAAAACATCTTTACCTTCCCGGTAACGGGGTCTCGGATCTGTCTCCCTTGGCGGAGCTAACAAATTTGACACACCTCAGTTTTGAACATAACGAGGTTTCGGATCTATCTCCGCTTGAAGGACTGAGCAACTTGACATGGATAAACCTCCATGACAATGCCATATCGGACGTATCTCCGCTCGCGGCAACAACTAACTTAAGATGGTTAGATATAAGTCAAAATAGGATAACGGACGTATCCTCTCTTGCCTTTTTACCCAACTTGACATGGATGGGGCTTACCGAGAATCCAATAGCGGATACATCCAGTTTAGAAAGATTTGCCACGACAACAACCATCTCTTACTCGGATTTCGTTAATTCCGCTTTCCCAGAAGCCGGTCCCAAAATAGAGGGACCTTGGTTATGGGCGATCGTGCCGGGGGCGGGTACTGGCAACACAGATCTGCTGGCAAAAGCGAGTGGCGGGGCAGCAACGGAGGTAAAGGTCGCTACGTTTGGCGCAACCGAAGATAAACCTGTTGGAAGTGGCAAATGGAAGGCACACAACCTCGCGCCAACCGGCGGGGATAATCTCAATGAAATGACAGATGCCCTCGGTTGGGGGTCGGGTTCGGAGATATATGACCACGTCGTTTACGGCTCCCTCACCTTCAATGCACCGCGACAGCAGGACACAACAATGCTCGTCGGCAGCGATGATGGAGTCAAGGTCTGGCTCAACGGCGAGGTCGTTCACTACAATCCCGTGACTCGGGGTGCCGGTGATTACCAAGATGCATTTCCTGTCACATTGAAAAAAGGACCCAACGTCCTATTGGTCGCCGTTGACAATCGTGGACATGGGGGCTTCAGCGGTTTCTTCGGATTCGCAAAAGATGCCGACTATACAGTAAACCCAATCGGGAAGAAAATTACAATCCGAGTGCCTGCATGGGACGTGAACAGAGATGGCAGGACAGACATCCTCGATCTCATTATGGTGGGGCAAGACTTCGGAAAAGCGCAGTCCGCTAACACACGTACAGACGTAAATAAAGATGGAAAACGAAATATTGCAGACCTCGTCCTCGTTGCGCAACACCTCGGTGAAATCAGTGGTGTTGCTGCTGCACCTGCTATGCTCACACGGCGCAATTTGAAGGTGGATCCAGCAATAGTCCAAACCTGGATAGCACAAGCGAAGCTGGAAGATAATGGTTCACTCGTCTTCGAACAAGGCATAGCGAATCTCCAGCAGCTCTTGGCGTTGTTAACTCCCGAAAGCACAATGTTATTGGCGAATTATCCCAATCCATTCAATCCGGAAACGTGGATACCCTATCAACTTGCCGAACCCAACGCAGTCACGTTGCAAATCTATGCAGTCAATGGCGAGTTGGTTCGGACTTTGGATGTGGGGCATCAGCCCGCAGGACGCTATCAGAATCGGAGCCAAGCGGCGTATTGGGATGGCAAAAATGAAGTCGGCGAATCTGTGGCAAGCGGTGTCTATTTCTATAAACTCATTGCAGGCGACTTCGCTGCTACCCGAAAAATGCTGATAAGGAAATAGCCCGCAACCAACAACCCTTAAAGGAGATAGCACGATGCAACAAAATATAGGAGCTGCTCCGACACTTGAGAACAACACAACAATGAACAAGGTTTGCTGCTATGCAATCATCTTAGCCCTCATCGGATTCGGATTTGGAACAGCAGACGCACAACAAAATATTGCACAACAAACTTATGCGATCTTTCAACAAAACTGCCTCAACTGCCACGGCCCTCACGGTGCCTTTACAGAGCAAATCGTTATTGACTCCGCAAGCGGTTTGGTTAATTCAGGGGCGGTTGTACCAGGAAACCCTGTTGGATCTGAACTCTATACCCGGCTCCTTGAAACCGATCCCGCGAAACGGATGCCCCTCGGTGGACAACTTTCGGCTGACGCGATTGGGACTATCGGCAACTGGATTCAGGCAGGTGCCCCGACGTGGGAAATCCAGCACGATGTCAACTTCATCTCTACCGACACCATGCTCACGGTAATACAGAACCATCTCGGAGGACTAGATGCTTTTGATCGTCCCTTCACACGCTATTTTACCATGACCCATCTCTACAACGCCGGCGAAGGCCCCGAGGCACTTCGCGCCTATCAAGTCGCCCTCTCGAAACTCGTCAATAGTCTCTCCTGGGGATTCCAGATTATCAACCCCGAACCCATTGACGCAGCTGAGACGATTTTCTACATTGACCTGCGAAACTATGAATGGGATACCCGCGAAGCATGGCCGCAGATGGAAGCTGTCTATCCATATCTGATTGATTTTGATGAAACTACGCAGGCGACTCTCTATAGCAAACTCACACACCTTCGGCAAGAAATGAACTGTGAAGTGCCGTTCGTCTATGCCGATTGGTTTCTCGCGACTGCTTCCCTACCTCCCCTCTACCACGACATCCTCGCACTCCCTGAAACCGAGCAGGAATTAGAACGAGAACTCCGCATAGATGTTGATCGGAATATCCAAAGTGCCCCAGGGGTGCGCGTCTGGCGTGCCGGCACCAACGATTCAGGTGTCTCGAATCACAATCGGATTGTAGAGCGCCATACCTCTCCGTATGGTGCGTATTGGAAGAGCCACGATTTTGCAGGAAGTGCGGGTGCACAGAATATTTTCACGCATCCATTGGATTTCGAGCGGGACGGTGGCGAAGTGATCTTCAATCTACCGAACGGGTTACAGGCATACTACATCGCAGACGGTGCGGGTAATCGTATAGATGTTGCGCCGACGGAGATTGTCTCTAATCCTGCGGCGAGTGATCCTGCTGTGCGTAATGGTCTGTCGTGTATCGGTTGCCACACGGAGGGTATGAAAGATTTTGAAGATGGTGTTCGTTCTGTGATAGAGCAAACAGTGTCTCCGTTTTACGATAAGGATCATGCGTTGCGTCTGTATGTAGCAAACGCGGTGATGGGTGTGCTTGTTGCTCAGGACACGTTGCGTTACAAGGCTGCGTTGGAAGCGACGGGTGGTGTATTTGGGGGTATAGAACCTGTGCATCGGTTCTATGAAGAATTTCATGGACCTATTGAAGCTGCGTACGCTGCTGCTGCCGTCGGTTTAGAAACAGAAGCCTTCCTCTCGGAAATTGCGGAGAAGTCAAGTTTACAGCGTCTGGGTTTGACAGGGTTACTCAGCGGTGGAAATGTGAAACGCGATGCATGGACAGCGCAATTCTCGGAGGTGATTTCAGCGTTGAATTCTCCAGATATGACGGTCACTCCTAATCCAGACAATGATGTCGGGCCGGGACCCATATCTTCTGGGCTCATCCCTGACCCGAACCTTCGCGCAGCTATCGCAGAGAGGCTTGGCAAAGCACCCGCTTCGCTTACGGAGACGGACCTCACAAGGTTAACTGAGATTGTAGCGGATGAAAAGGGCATCCGCGATCTGACCGGGCTTGAACATGCAATCCGGCTGGAACGGATAGAATTCCGCCACAATGCAATATCCGACTTATCCCCATTGGCAGGATTGGTGCGTCTGGATAATATCAAACTGCGTGGGAATAAGATAACGGATGTCTCTCCACTTGCAGGGTTGATCAACGTAGATTGGCTCGGACTTGAGGAGAACGCAATCACGGATTTATCACCCTTGAAAGGATTGGTGAAACTCAACGGCATCGGGATTGAAGGCAATCCGGTGACAGATGTCTCCGCCCTCGCCGGCATGATCAGTTTAGAAGGTATTGTTGCTTGGAACACGGCTATCACGGATTTCTCTGCGTTGGCGAAGTTACCGAGGTTTCAGTGGATAGAGCTCAGCGGCAGTTCAATCTCGGAACTTCCCTCGCTGACCGGATTGAAAAGACTCAGGCGTTTAGAAATCAATCACACGTATATCTCGGATATTTCGGGACTCGCGGAGGTGCCGCAGTTAACATCGCTCACACTCCACGATAATCAGATAACGGATGTATCGTCTTTAGCCAAGTTAGAAGGTTTAACACACCTAAATCTGAGTAATAATGTCATCGTGGATGTATCCCCGCTCGCCGGATTAACCAAATTGACACATATAGACCTCGGAAATAACGCCATATCCGACTTTTCACCTTTGGAAAGGTTAGCTGAGAAGATTCTTATCCGCGCATCCAACAATCCAGGGATGCTACGGCAAGGGGGACCGAAAATAGCGGGACCCTGGTTGTGGATGCTGTTCCCGGAAGCACAATATCAGGACTTCCGGAACCGAGATTTGCTTGCCGCAGCAAGTAACGGTGATATAACGGAACGGGAGGTTGCTACGAATGGTGCTACAGTAGGTACTGCCGTCGGAGATAGTGTCTGGGCCTCCCACAAAATTGTCGATGAAAATTATAACATCACCGAAACATTGCGGGTGCTCGGAACATCCTTGGC
>VXZL01000170.1 GCA_009845505.1 Candidatus Poribacteria bacterium
GAATTGGTTTCATCATTATTGACAAGAGACTCAACAATCGCACTTATAAATAAATATTGGAGGAAGCATGGCAAGGGAATTTGTGCATCTACATAATCATAGCGAGTATAGCATGCTCGACGGTGCGTGTCGTATCGCCGATATGGTAAAGTGGGCGGTCGAAAATAGTGCCCCCGCTGTTGCCCTTACTGATCATGGAAACATGTTCGGGGCATGGGAATTGTATAGTAAAGCAAAGGACGCAGGTGTCAATCCAATCGTCGGATGTGAGGTGTACGTAGCACCTGGCGACCGAAAGACACGCGGGAAAGAACAGGGCGGTCCCTATCATCTTACGCTGCTTGCAGAAGATGCAACCGGTTACCAGAACCTCCTAAAATTGGTGTCGCTTGGCTATACAGAAGGTTTTTACAGCAAGCCGCGCATTGACATGGAGATCCTCCGCGAATATCGTGATGGCATTATCGCACTCACAGGATGCATCCAAGGACAGGTGCCACAACTTCTTTGCTCGAATAGACGGGAAGAAGGTGTGCAGAATTTCAAGACGTTGATGGAGATAATGGGGCAACGCAACCTTTACGTTGAGGTCCAGAATCACTACATTGACAAGGAACTTGAAGCGTATCCGATAATGGTACAGCTCGCGAAAGAGTTCAATCTTCCGCTTGTGGGTACCAACGATTGTCACTATCTCCGCAAATCTGACCACATGATGCACGACGTTCTTCTCTGTATCCAAACGAAGAAAACCGTCAACGACCAGCAACGGCTGCGGTTTGAGAATCACTTCTACTTTAAAAATGTTGACGAGATGCGGGAGGTGTTGAAGAATTATCCGCCGGAAGCCATCAGCAATACGCTTGAAATCGCGAATCGGTGTAACCTTAAACTTGACTATGGCAAAAACCTGATGCCAGAATACGAGGTACCTGATGGACACACAAATGACAGCTACCTCAAAGAGCTCTGCTATCAAGGTTTGCGCGAAAAATACGGCACGGAACTCTCCGAACCTGTTCGTCAAAGGTTGGATTACGAACTTGATGTTATTAGTAAAACAGACTATTCCGGTTACTTCCTCATTGTGTGGGATTACGTTAAATACGCTCATAAACAAGGATACCCGCTCTGTGCACGCGGATCGGCTGCCAGCAGTCTCGTGCTGTATGCGTTGGATGTCATTACCTTCAATCCGATGGATTACGACTGTCTCTTTGAGCGGTTTCTGAATCTTGAACGCATCAGTCCACCCGATATTGATATTGATTTTGCCGATCGTGCCCGTGAACACGTCATCAACTATCTTGTAAACAAATACGGCGTAGATTCAGTCGGTAAGGTCGCTACCTTTGCCACACTCGGCGCGAAAGCTGCAATCACGGATGTCGGACGCGCCCTCGAGATGCCTCTTGAGAATGTCAAGGACTTGACACAACGGATTCCAAGCACCCCGGGTATCACGATTGATGAAGCTTTGGAACAGGTCCCTGAATTTCGGCAACGCGCTGAACTCCCTGCAAATAAAGAGTTAATGGATCTTAGCAAAGCCGTTGAGGGTATGAAACGGCACGTTTCGTGCCATGCCTCAGCGATTGTCATTTCAAATGGACCCCTCACCAATTACGTCCCGTTGTTCAAAGATAAACACGACCAGGTCGCAGCACAATTTGAAGGTAAAACCGTTGAAGATGTTGGTATCGTTAAGTTTGATTCGCTCGGTGTGCGAAGTCTTACCGAGATATCCGACTGTATTCAGATGATTAAGACAACCAAGGGGACAGACCTCAAATTAGAGGATATTCCGTTTGATGATGCACCCACTTATGCATTGCTTAGCAGGGGGTTGCTTAGCGGATTGTTCCAACTGGATGCTTCGCCGGGTATGTTTCGAGTTGTGACGCAGATGCGCCCAGATACCTTTGAGGAATTTTCTACAATACCTGCACTCTATCGCCCAGGTCCGCTTGAAAGCGGCACTATGCAAGAATTCATTGATCGGAAAAACAAGTTAAAACCGGTGCAATATATACACCCCTCGCTTAAAGATGCACTCAAGAACACCTATGGGGTCTGTGTATATCAGGAGCAGGTGATGCAAATCGCGCGTGATATGGCTGGTTTTACCCTCGGAGAAGCGGACATCCTCCGCTCCGCAATGGGAAAGAAGGATCCTGAACTTCTCAAAGCACAAAGGGAGAAATTCGTTGAAGGTGCTGTCAAAAACGGCATCGCGAAACGGGAAGCAGAAGATGTATTTACGCAGTTGGAGCCTTTCGCTGGCTATGCCTTCAATAAGTCACACACCGTCGCCTACTCCATGTTCGCCTACCGGATGGCGTATTTGAAAACGCACTATCCGCATGAATTCATGGCGGCGATGATGACGGGAGAGGCGGGGGATTCGGCGAAGATTACACGGTATCGCGCAGAGTGTAAGAAACTCGCCCAGTTCCTGGACGTAGAAATCAATCTTTTACCACCGGATGTTAACAGCAGCAGGCGGGAATTCACGGTCGATGGAAACGATGTCTGCTTTGGACTGGTCGCAGTGAAAGGGGTCGGTGATGGTGCGATAGATGCGATCATTGAGGCGCGGGAACAGAGCGGTTCGTTCAAATCTTTGGAGGATTTCTGTGAACGCGTGGATCTCAAACAGGCTAATAAACGTGCTGTTGAAAGCTTAATCCTGAGTGGCGCGTTTGATTCGCTTGAAGGACATCGCGCACGGCACATGGTGAACTTGGAAAACATCATGAAAGCGGCACAGACTGCGCAAGCAGAACGCGATCGTGGGCAGATGAATCTCTTCGGTGAGGCAACAGAAGTGATGCCGATAACGCCAACGCTTACAGATGCGCCGGAATATGATCCTTTAGAGCGGCTTAAGCAAGAGAAAGAGCAGCTCGGCTTCTATGTTTCTGGACATCCACTTGAAGAGTATAGCGATATTATTGAGTATTATACAACCGCGAGTACACAGACACTCGTTGAGCACCCGATTGATGCTGAAGTTTTCGTGGCAGGGATGATAACGGAAGTTAAAAACCTGACTACGAAGAAAGGGGACCCCATGGCGGTGATTGGGTTTGAGGATCTGGAAGGATCGGTCGAAATTGTTGTTTTCCCTGAAGCGTATAAGACCGCCGGGGATCTCGTTGAAGGTCGAGTCGTTTGGATCCGCGGGAAAGTCAATCAGAACAGTAGGAATCGGAAGTCTGAGGATGAAGTGCAACGGGAACAACGTCAGATACAGGCTGAGCACATCGTGGATATTGAATCTGTCCCTGAAAAACAGACCTCTGCGCTTGAGGTGACGATCCCTGAAACGGATCTTGAGAACACCGAGAAACTGGAAGCACTCCAGAAAATTGCCCGCGCCAACAGAGGACGGAACGATCTGATTTTACGACTCATGACCCCGCGTTACGGCGAAGTCATCGCACGGTGTGCTCAGAAATACAAGGTCGCCTATAAACCGCAGGTTATTAAAGAGGTAGAGCAATTGTTTGGCGAGAATTGTATCAAACCGAGCAATCGGACGATACGCGGCGGTAAGAGCCGCGGCTCATATACAGATTTTGTTTAAAAAAAGGAAGTTACTATGCAGTATCGCACACTCGGTAAAACAGGACTCAGCGTATCGGAGATTGGTTACGGCGGTGGTAGAGTCCGTCCGGAACACGATGAGGCGACACTCGTTAAGATGCTTCACTACGCCATGGATTGCGGTCTCAATTACTTCGACACCGCACCTGACTACGGCAGCGGTTACAGCGAAACGATTATCGGTAAGGCGATTGCTGGACGACGGGAATCGTGTATCGTTGCGACTAAAACGGAGGAATACGATCCAGACGGTATCGCGACGGATGTAGAGGGCAGTCTACAACGACTCGGAACCGATTACATTGATGTCCTGCAGTTTCACGGTGGTTGGTTCTATGCCGACGATGTTGACATAATTCTCAATAAAGGGGGGTTGGACGCATATCTAAAGCTAAAGGCTGACGGAAAAGTCCGCTTTATCGGGTTTTCGGCGGATGGTCCCTCCGGCGGCGCGGAGCAGTTGATTGCCACCGGTGCGTTTGACATGATACAAACCCATTATAACCTCATGTACCAGAGCACCTGTGATGCGTTCGGCAGGCGCGGCATTATTCCTGACGCGGTTGCGCAGGAAATGGGGATTGTGCTAATGCGCTCCACGACGAGTAATGCGTTCCAGAATCTCATGAAGCACTGCTTTCCGAATGAGATGGCGAATGTTGATGTGGACAGCTTTCTGCTCAATTATTCCCTCTCGAATCCGCTAGTAAATGTTGCACTGATGAGCCTGCAGAGCATTGACGATGTGGATTGGACGAACGCTGTTTCGGACAATGTTGGTGCCCGATTGGATTTGCAAGCAGTTCATGGGAGGTAGGCGGCACCTACGGTTTTCGCGGTGGTTTCTCATCTACTGATGCCGTCTCCTTGCTTATCACCTCTATGAGATGATAGGCGTACTGTCCTACATCCTGGATCTCTGTGCCCCGGTCCTCCAGTCTGACTTTGAGGGTGTAGATGTACCCGGGTTCAAAGTCAAACCCCAGTATGCTTTCATAGAAAAATTCCCATTCTTGACTTTCTTCATTGAATTCAAGATAGCACTGCTGCTCGATGAATCCTTGGCAGGTTTCGGTATAGGGGCCGATGATGAGGGTTTCTATATGATTGTCCCGACCGCATCCCATACTGAGCGCGATGAGGAATGAGGCGATTGGAATAAACAGTTTTGTTGGAAATGGCATGTTTTTCTTCGCTTGCAGCTCTCAGCAGACGCTTGACAAGTGCGCTGGCATCAGAGTAAAAATAATACACAGTTATGGATCGTAGGTTTTAGATGTGCTGTAGAATCACTTCTTAATGTCACCCCACCGAATAGCCAATTTTCCTCGAGGTTCTACCTCCTGCGCAATCCTCAACGTCTCTACCAAACCTTTCTCCGCAGCTGTCTTCACATCTTCAGGTTCAATCGCTGCGTTGCCAATATACACTTCGTCAATTAATCCCTTGTAGGGGGACGCCCAATTATCACTGGAATTTGTGGGGTTCCGGGATCAATGGTGCGGTGGGAAGACCGCACCATAATTGGGAAAATCTGTTAAGCGGACAAGAAGTTCCGAATAACGTAGTCGAGAATCCCACCGTGTTTGTAGTATTCTACCTCCACCGGTGAGTCGATTCTGATTCGCAGTTCGGTTGTTAGGATCTCACCGTTTGCCCGAACGATTTTCATCGTTGCCATCTGTCCGGGTTCGAGGGTGTCCGCAAATCCTGTGATACTGATAATCTCACTGCCGTCGAGGTTGAGCGTCTGAACGTTTTCACCGGCTTTGAATTGCAACGGCAAAACTCCCATGCCGATAAGATTGCTCCGATGGATCCGTTCGTAACTTTCCACAACCACGGCTTTAACACCAAGGAGTTTGGGGCCCTTTGCTGCCCAGTCGCGTGAGCTACCCATACCGTAATCCTGTCCGGCGAAGATAACAGTCGGAATCCCGTTTTCACTATAATTGAGTGCTGCTTCATAGATGGTTGTTTGTGTGCCTTCGGGATGCTGAACAGTGTATCCACCTTCAACATCAGGTGTCATCAGATTCCGAACGCGGCGGTTAGCAAACGTGCCGCGACTCATCACGCGATCGTTGCCACGTCTGGAGCCATAGGTATTGAAATCTCGCTGTTCAACGCCGTGTTCTTGTAGGTACGCGCCTGCGGGACTCGCTGCAGCAATCGCGCCCGCTGGGGAGATATGGTCAGTGGTGACGGAATCTCCGAAGATGCCGAGAACGCGGGCATCTATGATGTCTGATATAGGTGCAGGTTCGCGGGCGAAACCTTCAAAGAACGGTGGATGTTGGACGTAGGTACTCCGCTCATTCCACGGATAGAGCACACCCGTCGCGCCAGCGAGTTCTTCCCATTCCGGTGCCTGATTCCCGATCGCTTCGTACATCTCCCGGAATGTCTGCCGATCGACCGCTGCGCCAATCATCTCAGCGATTTCCTGTCGTGTGGGCCAGATGTCCTTCAAATAGACGGCTTCACCGGCATCGCTATGTCCGATGGGTTCTGTTGCAAAGTCGATGTCAATCCGTCCTGCCAGTCCATAAGCGACAACGAGCGGTGGTGACATGAGAAAATTGGCTTTTATCTCAGGATGCACACGCGCCTCAAAATTCCGGTTCCCACTCAAAACACTGGCAGCAACGAGGTTCCCCGCATCAATCGCTTCTTGAACAGCATCGTCAAGGGGACCGCTGTTACCGATACAGGTTGTGCAACCGTAGCCAACGACGTTGTACCCAAGTGCTTCGAGGTAAGGCAACAAACCCGTGTTCTGTAGGTATTCAGTTACGACACGTGAACCCGGTGCTAAACTGGTTTTGACGTGATCGCGGACACGCAGCCCTTTTTCGGCAGCTTTCTTGGCGAGAAGTCCTGCGCCAATCATAACGGACGGGTTGCTTGTGTTTGTGCAACTTGTAATTGCTGAGATGACAATCGATCCGTGTGTTATGCCATCGTTATCGGTATCCGCTGCTGTCACGCCGAACCCGTCTTCTGCGACCGGACGCGTGAGCAGTTCAGTGAAGATCTCTTTGACATCCGACAGCGCGATCCGATCTTGCGGACGTTTCGGGCCAGCGATGCTCGGTTCTATATCGCCGAGATTGATTTCAAGGACATCTGAATATTCGACTTCACCGAGACGTGGAATGCCGAACATGCCTTGTGCTTTAAGGTAGGATTCCACCAAATCGACGTGTGCTTCATCGCGTCCCGTGAGACGGAGATAGCGCATGGTCTCTGCGTCTGGCGGGAAGAATCCGATAGTCGCCCCGTATTCGGGACACATATTGGAAAGTGTTGCGCGATCGGGTAAGGAAAGTACTTCTACGCCTTCACCAAAGAATTCAACGAATTTATCGACGACTGCAGCGGCTCTGAGACGTTGCGTCACGGTCAACACGAGATCTGTCGCCGTTACGCCTTCTCGCAATTTGCCTGTAAGGTGGACGCCAAGAACTTCAGGGGTCAGGATATAAACAGGTTGCCCTAACATCGCGGCTTCTGCTTCAATGCCACCGACACCCCACCCGACGATACCTAAGCCGTTAATCATCGTGGTGTGTGAATCCGTACCGACAACGGTATCTGGATAAGCGAGGGAGTTCTCTGTCATAACGACTTTCGCGAGGTATTCCAGATTCACCTGATGCACGATGCCAATGGAGGGCGGGATGATATTGAACTTTTCAAACGCCTGCTGTCCCCATTTCAGGAACTCGTAGCGTTCTTTGTTGCGTTCAAA
>VXZL01000385.1 GCA_009845505.1 Candidatus Poribacteria bacterium
GTATTACTCAATTTATGTCGTCTGTAGACAAGTAGATTTTTCCTAAGACAACCGTTCAAGTTACTTAGTTTCATCATATAAAAGGGTTAGACTATTCTCACGCGGGACATACAAATACGCACTTCTGCCCGTAAAGTACTGCGCATACACATTTTCCCAATCACTGTTTGTCAGTTTCCAGCGCGGTGCGGGACCGAGTTTAAAATAGACAATATCTGCCTCTCCAAGACGCTGAAACGGATAGTCTCCAATCGGCGCACCGCGGTGCTGGGATACGAAAATCACGGCGTTGTGAACCTTCTGTTCTGCCACCATAGGTGGTAGTTTCTGATAGACAGGACTCCAATTCTGATAGACCTGCCCGATGCGGACGTAACTCCACACAATATTAACGCTGAGTAACAAAAAGCAGACCCCAACACCAATCGCAAGTCTGCGCCTCTCGGGTAGTTTGAACCGCTCGTAGAGAATAATCATCCCTCGTGCTACCAATGGGATGAAGCCGAGGAATGTCGATTCAGTATAATAGCGAGCGTTTACCGGTGTGAACCCCCACGTTGAACCCTCAAAATAGAAAAACGCATAAAGCAGTAGATTGCCGACGAGCAGCGCGAGACATAGCACATCGTATCTATTGCGCGACGGATGGAAGAAGGGAACAAGGACGAGGCACCAAGGCAGAATTAATGGTACAAAAGCGACAAGCCATCCGACTGACAGTTCAACTTCTTTCAACAAATCGTGATGATAACTTCCCCAACCGAGCGCGTTGAAACTGATACACGGGAGAATGTGTCGCCATGTCCGTTCTATTGCCCACGCTGGCGTGAAAATAAACGCCTGTTCAATATTGGGTTCGTAGCCTTCCATCCGAGCACCGAACCCGATTTTGTCATGAGGCTGCGCAACGGTATGTGTGAACATAAACGGATCTTCAGTGAAATGCGCGTTCCACGCCATACAGACACCCAGCAGCACAAGGAATGGAATAAAGAAGAAGCCAAAACGTTTCATTGTAGAGAAGAATGCTTGTCGATTTTGCCATTGGGTGAAAAGATGATAGATCGTTAATCCGCCGCCGACAACGCCGAATACGACCGCAGAGAGCGGACGTGTATTAAACGCATACCCCAACGCGAATCCTGAGAGCAGTGGATAGCCGATGCGAGCAAGGGGAGAAGCATCGCTTTGGCAATTCAAGGTCTTGAGAAGCGCGAATAGATAAACGGAGAGATAGAAACGACTCACAGGTTCACTGAACCACGTTGATCCCATACCGAGTGTCGCTGGTGAAATGAGTGCAAGCACTGCGGCAACAAGTGCAAGTCCGTTATGGATGTCTCCATATATCTCTTTTACAAACAGATAGAGAAACAGCAGCGCACCACCCGTTGCAAGCGCAGGAATCAGCCAAGGTGCGTTGATAAATACACCGAACATTAGCATCAATGCGTTGCCGAATGGATATTTTGAATACCATTTACCGTTGAGGACATTAATATGTGGGGAAGAGGAAAAGCCGTGTTCCGGTGGGGCAGGAAACGAGAGTTTGCCTTCAGTAAACAACTTCGCTTGGAACAGATATGAGACGGTATCCGGTTCAAAGTAAGAGAACTGAAAGTAGATACCGCACAGAATCACCGATAGCAGCACACCGAGTAGAGAGATGATGAAAATTGGTTTAGTCTTCATTAAGTTGCCCAAAATCAGGAAAAAATTTGACATTCGCCTCTTAATAGGATATAATACCATTAAGCCCAATTAAAATCATTGACTTTTTAACAGCAAGTTTCAGCTTGCAAACGACGCTTAAAAATGCTTTACGCTAATACTTTTAATATACATCACCATCATTCGCACTTCTGAGTAGAGCGGATGAGGGAATATGTATAAACATCATTGATACGAAGCAAGTCTAACTTGTTAGGATCCCAGTAAACGAGCCGCTCTCCTCCGTGCTGTGCTGTCAGTGCGCGTGAGATACAGAGTTCCTGTTTACTGGTTTTTTTTTGATTTTTCATAGGGTTTTAGCTCTAACAATCCATCCTGCACCGGACGTACCAAGCAGAAGTAGATAGTTACAAAAACCCTCTTAACTGATAACTGACAACCGAGAACTAAAACATGGAAAAATTTGATAAACCTGCTGGAACAAGTGATTTTTTACCTGAACAGATGGCTCAGCGAAATTTCGTTGAAAAAATTGTTCGTGAGACCTTTGAAAATTACGGATACGCACAGGTTCAAACACCCCTGTTTGAATCTTTTGCCCTTTTATCTGCCCAATCCGGTGAAGAGATTCGACACAAGATGTTCACCTTCGTCGGCTCAGATCGAATAGATTACGCCTTGAGACCTGAGATGACCGCACCCGTATGTCGCCTCATCGCGAATGGACAACTTGGACACCTCCCATATCCGTACAAACTCTACTACATTGGGCAGTGCGTCCGACAAGAACCAACTACAGATGACACCGAAGTAAAGAGGGAATTTCGACAGGCGGGTGTTGAACTCATTGGACCGGCTTCTACCGATGCCGATGCAGAAATTATTGCTATCCCTATGCGTATCCTCGAAAAACTTAACATTTCACACACGAAACTAAAAATCGGTAACACTGGAATCTTTCGCGAGATTTTCAAACAGGTCGCACTGGATACTAAGGATCACGGTGAAATTATATGGGATCTTGACTATCTTGCACGTTTGCGTGCTGAAGCGCGATTTTGGGATATCGAAACACTCCGCGACGCGCTTCATACTTTGCGGAGATCACAAGGAACTGACTACAAAGGGGCCTACAAGATTGAAGCCGCTATGATTCAGGAATTAACCAACAGTAATATTGCTATGGTCGCTGAGAAGTTGCCAGTCATTGCTGAGGAAACCTATAAAGCGAGGTGGCAACGCTATTTCAATATTTCTGAGGCGGCTGCAGAGGTCTGTATAAGCGTCTCGAAAATCTCTGGTGACAAGGATACGGTTATGACAGCGTGGGAAGCATGTTTCAGTGGGAAGTTGAAAGCTGCACGTCAGGAACTGCTTGCGCTCTGTGAGTGTTTGGAAAACTACGACATTACAGATTTTGAGATTAATTTAGGGATTACGCGCGGGTTTGATTTCTATACCGGCACGGTCTTTCAGATTGAATTGCCTGACACACACCGACCACTCTGTGGGGGTGGGAGATACGACAAACTAATTGCGTCTTTCGGTGGCACACCAACACCGGGAGCCGGGTTTGCATTCCAATTCGATGCGCTTGTGGAAGCGTTTACCGACACGGGAAAGACAACTGTCAACGGAAGAAAAGACTATTTCATCGCAGCAGAAACACCAGAGCAGGCTGCGGAAGCACAACGCCTCGCTGAAACATTACGGAAAAACGGTAAGAACGTAGAGGTCGATTTGATGCAACGTAACTTGCAAGCACAACAGGATTACGCCAACCAAGCAAACTACGATTACCTCATTCGTTTAACCGCTGATGAATCGATCCGCCGAATTCAAATCAAAACGGGGGACACACAGGTAGTCACTATTCCTGACCTTCTATAAGGGAAATAGAAGAAGGAGAATTTATAATGCAAACGGAATCACAGAGGACGCTGAACCTGCTTTTGCCAAAGGGAAGTCTGCAGCCGGAAACCCTTGAAATGTTTCAGCGTGCCGGTTATGAACTCAACGGGTATACCGCAACTGACCGATCCTATCGTGCAACCTTCCGCAACGATAGCAATTTTCAAATCAAGATTTCACGTCCACAGGAGATACCCGTCTACGTCGGTATGGATGATTTTTATGACGTAGGAATTACCGGTCAAGATTGGGTTGAAGAAACCGATGCTGATGTTGAAGAAATCTTGCCTTTGGAATATGGACACATTGACATTATCCTCGCTGTTCGTGAAGAACGAGACGATCTCAACACATTCGAGGATTTGGTGAATCTTGCCGATAGGGACATCCGCATTTCCACCGAGTACCTGAATATCGCCGAGAAATATATCCTTGAAAAGACAGAAAATAAGATCGCACCGGCAATTTTAACACCGTGGAAACGGCTGAATACGACCGGTTCTTATCAGTCACCAATCACGCTTATGTTGTCTTTTGGCGCGACCGAGGGGAAACCACCAGAAGAAGCCGAGGCGATCATTGACAATTCAACGGCATCGCGGCGGACAATCAAGGCGAACGCACTCAAGCAGATTGAACTCTTACGCGAATCCGAGTCTACGCTCATCGCGAATCCGAAGGCACTCAGAGATTCGTGGAAACGCGAAAAGATTGAAGAACTTAAGCAGGCATTACAAAAAGGGCTGCGCAGACGAAGGAGTCAAGCACTCCCCGGACACATTTAAGGAGCAATACATAATGGCTACCTCTTTTATTAAACCGCGCGTTCCGAGAGGGATGCGGGACATTTTACCGGAGCAGATGATCCGCAGGCAATATGTCATAGATGTGATTCGCGGCGTGTTTGAGGAGTTCGGGTTTGAGCCTTTACAAACGCCGGCTCTTGAATTATCTGAAGTACTCACGGGTAAGTACGGACCGGATGCCGAAAAACTCATCTATCAGGCAGGACACATCGGTGGAAAAGAGGACATCTCCCTCCGATATGATCTGTCGGTACCGCTCTGCCGAGTTGTCGCTATGCATCCGCAATTGCCGAAACCCTTTAAGCGGTATCAGATTGATCCCGTCTGGCGCGCAGAACGTCCGCAAAAGGGACGCTACCGCCAATTCTTTCAGTGTGATGCGGATACTGTTGGAACCGAGAGCATGCTCGCTGATGCTGAGAATGTCAACCTCATCTATCAAGTGCTAACTCGACTTGGTTTCAAACAGTTCGAGATTAATATCAATGACCGAAAACTCATCACCGGCATTGGACAATTTGCGGGTGTGCCTGCGGAACAACTTGGTGGACTTTATCGCTCCATTGATAAATTGGATAAGATTGGACTCTCAGGAGTCAGAGCGGAGTTAGCGGAAAACCAGATCCCGGAACCCGTTATTGAGAAACTGCTCGTGCTGCTTCAAATTGAAGGTGACGCAGAGACAGTCCTGAATGCACTCTCTGAACAACTCGGTGATTCCGAAGTCGCAAGCGAAGGAATTGCGGAATTGGAAGAACTCAGCGGTTACCTCACAATACTCGATGTTCCAGAGGAATTCTATAGAATAAACGTCTCAATGGTGCGTGGGTTGGAATACTACACCGGCCCGATCTATGAGACGGTTGTTGAAGAACCGAAAATTGGGAGTATCACTGGTGGTGGAAGATACGACGAACTCATCGGGAGCTTCAGTCGGCAAAGTTATCCAGCAACAGGCACCAGTTTCGGTATTGAACGTATCATTGACGTGATGGAAGAATTCAGTATGTTTCCTGCTGCTGTGGGAAAGACAGTAACACAGGTCTTAGTGACTATTTTCGACGCGGATCTCGCCGAAAAGTCTCTGAAGTTAGCAACGCTTCTGCGCAGCAGCGGTATCCGAACAGAGGTCTATTGTCGCCCGACACGTATCAGCACACAGATGAAATATGCCGATAGCAAAGGTATACCGTATGCCGTTATCCTCGGATCCGATGAAGTAGAAGCTGGCACAGTCGCGGTTCGAGACCTCGCGAGTAGAGAACAGCAAGTTATCCCGCGGGAGGAACTTGTTGAACACATTCAAGCATTAGCAGGAGTGTGAAAAGTTTGTTCGGTCAGAAAAAATGAAGAAGTTTTATCAGTGCCCTAATCTCACCCGTTATATTCTCTTGCTCTTTTGCATCGTTCAAGCGGCGCAATTGACAGGTGCAGGATGTAGTCACACCAAACCGTATTATCACCCTAACATTCCCGAAATCGAGAGAAGTAATACTGAAACGGAGGGTGTGCTTCGCTATCGCATTTTACTACTCGGTGATGGTGGGGAGCCAAAGCAGGGTGAACCTGTTCTGCAAACGCTCAGTGAGTGGGGCGGAAAAGACGCTACGAAAACGAGTATTATCTTTTTAGGGGACAACATGTATCCTGAAGGGATGACAGCACGCAGAAAACATGAAGCCCCGGAACGACTTGCCCCGCAACTCTCGGTTATCAAAACTGCTGGTGTACATGGGCTGTTCATTCCTGGAAATCACGATTGGGCAGGTGGAAAGGCGGAGGGATATAGCGCGCTTCTCGCACAAGAGCAATTTATTAACGATGCCTTATCGGGTGAGATAAACTTTCTGCCGTCGGGCGGATCACCCGGGCCCGTTGCCCTTGAACTCCCTAAAGCCAACCCCGCAGTCCGGCTTATTGTTCTAAATACGCAGTGGTGGCTCCACCAACATGAAAAGCCGGAAAAATCACCTGAGAAGATTATAGAAGAACTCGTAGCACTCTTAGATACCGAGTTACCTGTTATCGTTGTAGGACACCATCCATTGGAAACTTATGGACCCCACGGAGGCTTCTTTGATTGGAAGTCTCACCTTTTTCCCCTCAGGGATGTAAAAGAATGGCTCTGGGTTCCAGTACCTATACTCGGTGCTGCATATCCTTATTGGCGGAAATACTTGTACAAATCCGATCAAGACATACGCGGCGAACGAAATAAAAATATGGTCAGGCAGCTGAACAGCGCATTGTCCACCCGGAAGTCCACTAACCATCCCTCACTTTTAATCTATGCCTCCGGGCATGAACATTCTTTGCAAGTCTTGAAGGGTGATATTATGGACTACCTTCTTGTCAGCGGGGCCGCTGCAACTCGAAAAGTTACGGAAGTGTCGTCTGGAAAAAATACTTTGTTCGCACATCAACATACGGGTTTCATGGCAATGGATTTTTTCACCGATGGGAAGATTTTGCTGCGTGTAGTTGAGCCCGAAGGTAAAGATGTAGTCTTTCACCGATGGCTGACTTTTTAGGCTTTAATCTAAATTTATAAAATTACGCCAAAAAAAGGCTTTCGAGAATGCCCCTAAAACGCGTTTTTGAGACAGCCCCTGTATAGAACACCCCAGAGTTGCACAATCGGCAAATTGTTGCTGCAATATATCATATTCTCGGCAGACAATAGGCAGGACAAATATTTGCCCTGCCTAATTTTAGGATTCTTTACTTTGTGAACTAATTTTCTGCTTTGGGATTCTGACGAGCGTACCTTAAAAATTCTACATCTCGTAAATACGACTCAGTTTCCCCCAATTCAAAACGAATTTCTTGTAAATCCCCAGCAATTTGTTTTAAATCCGAATCCACCTGACTGTAAATCTCTCGAGCTTTGTTCGGTTTATATCCCGATGCCCTCAAGTGATATGATG
>VXZL01000559.1 GCA_009845505.1 Candidatus Poribacteria bacterium
AATTGGTTGTTAGTTAATTGTCAGCAGAGAAATAAAAAAACATGCGCTGAAGGGAGATATATGCTATAATAGTTGTTGTTATGAAATCCGAAACTGAATTTATAAGGATTCATTAAATTGCCTTGCGCTACAATTCAGTGAATCTAATACCCGTAAACTGGAGGAAAACGGATTTGTCAGCCGAACTCCTTAATGGCACTCGTCTTGCAAAGCAGATCCGGAGCCAGATCCGGCGGAAGCTTAAAAAACTCACATTCACCCCGGGTCTTGCAGTTGTCCAAGTAGGAGACGATCCGGCATCAACACTCTACATCAAACATAAACAACGTGATTGTGAGAAAGTTCATTTCCATTCTGAAGTCCACCATCTATCAGCAGATGTCAGCCAAAGCGCGCTCATCCAACAAATTGAAACGTTGAACGCTCGCTCGGATATTCACGGGATGTTGGTGCAAATGCCGCTGCCGGAAGTTATAGATAAAGAGACTGTTATTGATAGCATTCGTCCCGATAAAGACGCCGACGGTTTAAACCCGGTTAATTTGGGAAATTTGCTCATTAACCGCGAAGGCGTTACACCGTGTACACCGACTGGAATTATTCGTTTGATTGAACTAACGGGTGAAGCGATTGAGGGCAAACATGCCGTATGCGTTGGCAGAAGCCCGCTTGTTGGCAAACCTGTTGGGTTGATGCTCCTCAACCGCAATGCGACTGTTACGTATTGCCACTCTCGAACCCCAGACCTCGCAGCGCAGACGCGAAAGGCGGATCTCCTCATTGTGGCGATTGGTAGACCTGAATTTATCACTGCGGATATGGTGAAACCGGGTGCTACGGTTATTGATGTGGGCATTAATCACAGAGAGGGTCGCGCTGTCGGGGATGTCAAATTTGAGGAAGTTCAGGAAGTTGCAGGATTTATTACGCCTGTTCCGGGTGGTGTGGGTCCCATGACGCGCGCAATGTTATTAGAAAATACTTTGAAATTGGCGTGTAGATAGAGTTTCGGCACACAGGAGTGTGCCTACTACTTTTAAGCGATTGGAGGTTAGCATAGTGGCATTTCCAGGATTTGCGTTGAAAGATAAAGTGATGTTAGTGACCGGTTCCGGTAAAGGTATCGGCAGAGGGATAGCGATAGCGGCTGCGCAAATGGGGGCAAAAGTTATTTTGAACAGTCGCACACCGTCTGACCTTGAGGAGGTTGCAAGCGAAATCCGAGCCAACGGTGGTGAAGCGGCATCTGTTGTATTCGATGTTAGTGATATGGCACAAGTCGCCGAGGGTGCACAAGCGGCGATTGATGTATGGGGACGTGTGGATGTCCTCGTCAACAACGCCGGTACCAACCGCCCAAAACCGGCACTTGAACTCACTGAAGAGGATTGGGATGCAATCTATGATCTCAACTTGAAGGGGCTGTTCTTCTTGACACAGACGCTTGTCAAGCCGATGATAGCGCGGGAGAACGGAAAGATTATCAATATCTCTTCGACGATGGGTCTGGTCGGTGGTCCGCTAAGGACGGCGTATTCGGGGAGTAAAGGCGGTGTCGTCCTGCTGACGAAAGGTCTCGCTGTTGAATGGGCACCCCATAACGTCACGGTGAATGCTGTGGCACCGGCGTTTACGCGCACCCCACTTGCCGATGTCCTCTTACAACGCAAAGAATTCTATGAAGATGTCGTCCGTCGCATTCCGATGGGACGGGTCGGTGAGGTAGACGAGGTTGTCGGTGCGGTGTTATTCTTAGCTTCAGATGCAGCGAATTGGGTAACCGGACAAACAATCGCAGTCGATGGCGGTTGGGTTGCGTGGTAGCTCTGATCTTTTTTATATTGTAGGCGCGGTTAAAAACCGCGCCATTTTTTTTGTAGATGTAATCTTTTCGTTCCTCAATAGCGTTGCTATAGACGAGCGTGTATTTTTAATTTTCCAAGAAAACTGGAATTAACTTTCACTAATGAGTCAACGAAAGTTGCAATAAATTCCAAACTTTACAAATATCAAAACCGATAGAAATACATCTATCATGGAGGAACGTTAATGAGAAGTTTTTTTTTGATGACAGGTATCGCTCTTTTGATTCTCTGCCAATTGAGCTGCTCTCCTGACGAAGAACAGGCAAAAGTTGAGAATCCTGTTACAGACGAACTCATAACAGGATTAAACGCAGCACCCCTCTTGGGCGATGTCGTCTTAGAAAATATGTATGAAGATGAAGCCCGAAAACTCACAGATAAAACACCCGTTCAAATCGTTACAGTCCTTGAAGGTACAAGCAGAGTCGTGCTTGAGGCGCGGTTCCGTGGCGTTCGGGATTTCGGTTTCGGATTTCCGCTCTACGAATGCGAACTAATGGACGCATCGGCTGAGGCTATGGGCGGCATTGCGCAAGGCATGTCTGGCAGTCCTGTCGGTCCGCCCGGACGTATCATGGGCGCGCTCGCTTATGGTAATGCGTTCCCAAAGACACCAACTCGGTTCTGGGTAACATCTATTGACGCGATGGAAGCGACAATAGATCATCAAACATTAGGTGGACTCCTTGATGCAGAACCTGCGCCTGCTGCCCCTGGTGTGGGCATTAATGCGACCTACGTCCCGGTTAAAACACCTGTAATGGTTACAGGCATACAGTCCCATAGGATTCAAGAACTCTCCTCACATCTCTCTGATTCACGCTACAATTTCATTGAATTGTTTGCCGATATCGGTAACGCGCCTGCGGCACCGCCGGCAGGGTCTTCACGGGGACTTGCTCCCGGGGATATGATAGGGGCAGCCATAGCAACAGGGGATATTGTCAACTCAATAGGCTTTGGAACCGTGACGCAAGTTTATGACGACAAATTTGTAGCGTTCGGACATCCATTTTTTTATGATGGTCAATCCGCACTGCCGGTATACAGAGCCGTTGTCAACGGCATCGTTCCGAACTATCAAATCTCCTATAAATCCGTCTCAGCTTATGGTAACCCCATTGGGACGATAACAAAAGATTTGACACCAGCAATCGTTGGTGAACTTGGGGCACCGCCTTCAATGATTCCAGTCAAGGTTTCTTACCATCCTGCCAACAGTGAAACAGCGATAGAAAAACATCATCAGGTGGCTTATGGTCAAGAATCGTTTATTTCGCTGGTCGCTGCGATTACACTCGACTCTCTTCGGATGGAGTTGAGCAACAGCACGATAGAAGGAGCTGTCACGCTGCAGTTTGAAGAGACCAACACGGTCTATACAGAGCCGTTCCGGCGAACTTCTCCAGTTGCGTTCTTAGATGTGTTGCTAAATGTAGACCAGATTGTCAGGTCCTTCGCCGATACACTCTCAAACAGTGCAGGCAAAGCGACGTTAAAAGCGGTGTCGATATCCCTCACGGACAAACCGCAAATCGCGAAGGCAGAGATTGCAGAGGTTATCGCGCCTGAGGAGATAATGCCGGGTGAGAGTATCACGGTTGGCATCACCTTAGTCCCGCACTGGAGCACTGCTGGAGCAGCGCGGACGATTCAGAGAGAGGTCGTTCTTGAGATTCCTGAAGATTTCCCCGCTGGCGAGGCGAATATCAATGTTTCTGCCAGTTCTTTCGACTTCTTCGGAGACCTTGGACCTATTGGACCGCCGCCGGGTGCTATTGTTGATTTCGGGTTTGGCGGTTTCGGGGATGAAGAGGAAAGACCTGTCCCCCAAACGCTCGACGAACTCATCAAACAGATGGAGGAAGATCAGATAGATCCCGGTTTAATCACAGTAACGCTAACGCCACCGGGTTCTGGTTTCCCGGGATTACCGCCAGACTTGCTGCCACCAGATGGCTTTCCACCATTAGACGGTTTGCTACCACCGGATGACGGTGATATGCCAGACGATGGTGAGGAAGACGGTGACGATGGCGAAATGCCAGACGATGGTGAAGAAGACGGTGATGGTAATGAGATGCCCGGAGATTTTCCATTCCCTGAGGGTTTTCCGGGGTTAGATGCATTAGGGATTCCAGAAGACGTTGAACCACCGGAACCTATTGAAGCGGAGCTCACTATCGACGGGTTTGTTGTAACGGGGGCGAGAGATACGACTGTTATAATAAAAGGTGAAGAGATGGATGCGGGTATGCTTCCGCCGATGGAAGGTGAAGCACCTATGGAACCCGCTGAACCTGTGGAAGAGGAATAATTCCGAAGCCAATTACAAGGGCAGGTCATCGAACCTGCCCTTTTTCAATTTGTATAGGCAGCTCATTATGCTGGTGTACAGGCAACGGGTTTTCGTTGCACATAACACCGCACAATATCAATAATAAGCGAAATATCGTGCCGCGCGGATTCCAGTGAGGTATAGCACGTCTCACCTTCTGTAATACAGGCGTGGAAGTGCCGCAACTCCCGCACGAACGCGCCCTCCCATTCAACTGCAGGTGTCTTGCTATAGGTCGTGCCATCTGCATCTATGCCGTGTATTGTTACCTCTGATAGGATGCCTCGTGAAAAACCGGTCGGGTAGGATACAATCACGCGCTTGTTATCCCCGTAGATTTCCAATGTCTCTCTAAAGTCCCACAGATCTGGAAGGTCTACCCACGTTGCGACGCAGCGTGCGCCGTTCGGATAGGCAAAAACGATTGTCACCCCACGTCCATCAGCCCAGACCTCCGCGCTAATAACTTCACTCGGTGAACCGAGCATCACCCGTAAACTATAGATGTCGTGGATCATGCTGCCTGCAAGCAGGTAGAACACCCGCTGTGCTTTGCTGTGGACATGGCTCTCAAGCCCGGCTTGTGATAACACGTCTCCGATGGCTTCTGCCTGTGCTTTTTCACGCGCCGCACCTGCCGGTTTAAACGCGTCGGGTGGTAAGTCGTTAAACCGTTCCACATCAAACTGACTCAGATGTAAGTTGTTATTTGGATGGAGGTGATTAATCTGAACGAAGCGATAACTCTCCATTGTATCGACTTCGCGCTTGGCGAGTTGGAAAGCGGGGTCATGCACCTTCATATAACCGGCTTGTGCCACGGTCCCGGCTTTACGTTGTGCGGTGAGCATCGCGTCGATTTCTTGAAGCGAAAAACAGACAGGTTTTTCGATAAAGACATGCTTTCCTGCTTCAAATGCAGCGAGTGCGACTTCCGTCTTCGGATCGCCGTGGCAAAGCAGCACGGCATCCACATCTGTAGCGAGTAGCTCGTTATAGTCTGTAACATATTGTGGAACGTGGAACCGTTTTGCGACGGCGCGCGCCGCACCGCGAGAGAGATCACAAACGATTGGCACCTCGAATTCCCGATGAAGTGCGGTGAGGTTGGGAAGGTGATGTACCTGTGCAATCGCGCCACACCCGATAACACCTATCCGTATACGACTCATAGTTTATAGCCTCCAGTTAATAACGCGTTCTATTGCGTTTATCGTATCACGGACAGGAAATAGAGGCAAATTATAGTTTTGGGTTATGGGTTGTGGGTGGTCAGTAACGGTTGCGCCTATAGGAAGGGCGGAAGGTAGGAGTTAAGTTTGTGTTGCAGAGAAGTTGACAATAAATGCGAAAACCTACATAATAGAGCAGTAAAACCAGCAATAAGGTGGAACTATAGATATGGACATGGCAATGATCCCGTGGGAAATGGTGCTCTTGTGTGGTTTGTCTCTGTGTGTTGGATGGGGAATACGTGGCAACTTTGGACATGAATACGGTGCGGCACTTCCCGGCGCGCTCGCTGCAATGGCAATCGTCTTGCTCTCTGGGCGGGAGGATTGGTGGCGGCATGTCCATTACTTCGCGTTGTTTGGTGCGATAGGCTGGTCTTTCGGCGGCAGTATGTCCTATATGATGGTCGTCGGGTACAGTCACTCTTCACACTCACCGACTGTCCTTTACGGATTTGCGAATCTATTCGCCATCGGCTTCTTGTGGGCTGCCCTCGGTGGCGCGGGAACTGCACTGCCGGCGTTTCTGACGCACACGCAGTTATCCTTGTTTTTTGTGCCGATCGCTGCAGTGTTTATCGGTTGGTCGCTCCAAGCGGTGATTATTGATTGGGTTCTCACACCAAGACGCATGCAGCGACACGAAAGTCCGCTCTACTGGTATGACACGGATTGGGTGTCGGCACTGGTGGCCATAGTCGCTGCGATTATCGTCGCGCTTTTCCGTGGTGGTTTGGACATGGGCACGAACCTCGTCTTGTATCTGGGCATCAGTTGGTTCGGTGGGTTTTTGCTGCTGGTAAACATTTGTCGCCTCCGTATGACACCACCGCGTGGGGACAACTGGGCGGGTTGTGTCGGTATGGTTATCGGAATCTTGGGATACTGTTCGCGTTATGAACTCGGCGGCGTGGCTTTCGCTACAGTGATGACGGGTTTTGCGGGTGGTATTGCGTTTTCTTTCGGACAACTGCTGAAACTTATCTATATTCGGACGGGGCTCCAAACGAACTGGCATAGCGTCATGGAGCAGACACAAGGCTTCCTCTTCGGCATCGGGATTGCGGTGACGTTCGGTCTCCTGATAAATCGAGCACCAACATTAGAGGTTGATCCAAATTTCCCACAGTGGATGGAAATATTTACTGTATTCTGCGTACTTGTCGCCTTAACATACCTCAATTATCGGAAAGCCGCGGGGACGTGGGTGGATCAGGTTGAAGGCTTACCAGAACGACTCTTTGGACTGCCTGTCGTCGGATGGTTCCGACACTCACGCCGATGGATTGGGTGGTTTGAACTCTTCTATATCGGTATCGGCATCGCTTGTGTCTGGCTCCTGATAGTACATTTCCGAGAACCGCTTGCCTTTATCCCGACGAATTGGCTGGGAAAAGGGCAGCTCCTTTATCTTGTCTTTCTCTGGTGGATGGTTATTTTCAATTTTGAACGCGCACTGGTCGGTTTCAGTCCACATCGCTTGGTAACAGAAGGTGTGATTATTCTCAATGGGATTATTTGTACCGTGCTGATAGCACTCGGTCCACAATTGGTACCGAAACAGACCGGAAGTGTCTTTTCGTTCACCGATTGGACGCTGCGGACATCTCTCTGGGGGATAGTAGCACTGATAGGAACGACGGTTATTTTCTGGGTTATCAAGCACGCGCTCTATGGTCAAACGCATGCGCCGGGTGCGTCGCTTCATATCCGTTTTGGACCGGATTCCAATGCCCCGAAAGAAAAACCGAAAGTGGGAGCACCGCATCCATAGATAATTGTTATACCATTTCTAAAAGTTTATATCGCATTACCCGAACCCACTCACACCACACCCGGTAGGTGCGGTTTCTAACCGCACCGAGCATC
>VXZL01000344.1 GCA_009845505.1 Candidatus Poribacteria bacterium
GGAGTGCGTGTTGCACTAAGTTTTCTCGTTTCGCAGCGGGACCCAGGATTTTTTGTGCTTTTTCGACGGCTTTTTCCGCTTGGAGTTCTGGCGCACCGAGGTTGACAAGCATTTCGATCACCTCTGCATCCAAAGCTACAGCGTGTTCGAGGTCAACATCGCCTTCAAATTTCATTTTCATGATGTTCTTTTTAAGTTTGGAAATTATAACATGAGCGAGTTCGTTACCTAAACGCGGAACTCGCGTCAACGCAGCAATGTCTCCACGATGGATGGCGCGTTGGAATTGTGCTGGTGATAACCTCTCGGCAATATTTTGTGCAAGTGCTGGTCCTACACCGGAGACAGTTAGTGCCAATTCAAAGACTTTTAGCACGTCCCTTGAAATGAATCCGTAGAGCGTAATCTTATTATCACGGGTTTGGTGATAATAGGTATAGAAAGTAACCGGATCGCCTATCGGAGGTAAGTCTGTTTGGGTTCTCGGTGGAACATCAACGGCATACCCGACACCATTTACATCTACGGTAACCTGTTTTGTGTCTTTATGGGCAAGAATCCCTTTGATATAAGAAATCATGCTGACGGTCCTTATTTCTAAGCAGCTGCTTCCAAAAGGTTATCGGGGATATCGAAGTTGGCGTAAACTTTCTGGACATCATCAAGATCATCGAGGGCATCCATGAGCCGTAACATCCGCTCGGCTTCTTTTCCTTCAAGTTTCACCGTGTTCTGCGGAATCATGCTAATTTCAGCGAGTTGAACATTCGCCAAAGTTTCCTGAACTGCCGTTAAGACGCTATCAAACATCTCAAATGGGGTCAGGATTTCAATGCCAGTCTCCGAAGCCGTGACATCTTCTGCACCCGCTTCGACCGCAATCATAAAAAGCTCTTCTTCGTCAATACTGTCGGGTGTCACGACAATTAACCCACGTCTGTCGAAAACCCAAGCAACACATCCACGTTCCCCGATTCTGCCTTCGTGTTTGGTGAGGGCATGTCGGACCGCTGCGACGGCGCGATTGCGGTTATCGGTTAAGACCTCTATCATCATTGCGACACCACCGGGTCCGTAACTCTCATAAGTGATTTCTTCGTAGGTAGCACCTTCGAGTTCACCGGTGCCACGAAGAACCGCCTTCTCAATGTTATCGCTGGGAACGTTACTTGATTTTGCAGCCGCAATTGCGGTGCGAAGCCGTGGATTCATGTCCACATCACCACCGCCGATACGTGCCGCCGCAGTAACTTCTTTAATCAATTTTGAGAAGAGTTTACCGCGTCTGGAATCGTTCGCTGCTTTCTTATGTTTAATTGTAGACCACTTAGAATGTCCTGACATGGTTTGTGTCCTTTCTGATTATTTATAGTTAAATTAGTATACCATAACCACGAAAAAGATACAATTTAAATCTACGCTACCCAGGGGTCTTTAGTTTTAAGAGATAAGTTTACCTATGTAAAGTCTTCCCGTTTCTGGATGCCCGAATTTATTCGGGATGGCACACTTTTCCCAAATAAGTTCGGGCTTCCGGACGTAAATTATTGGAAAACTAAATGACCCTGACGCTACCGGAGTCCATTCTAATTGATTGGACAAAAATCGAAATGTGTGTTAAACTTGTTACATCCTACGTTTAAGGAGTGTGATAGGTTGCTATGTTACCTTTTGTCCTAAAGATTGCAGACCAACCGGTGGAACGTCTGCAGCGTATCAATGTTGAAAATCAGCCTATTGATGTTGATGTCCAGCTCGAGTTTTATTCTCGGGAATTTGAACCTGCGGATATGGCATCCTCATCACGGCGACAAAGATTGAGCCAGTTAATCTTGCAGGAAGCCACCGAGAATGCTTATGCGACCTTTGTTACATTCCTCCGAGATAGTGCGGAACCACAAAATTTTCTGCCCTTTGAGCACCTTGAGCGATATCCGTGCCGCCGGTATGCTTTAATCCTTTCCGCCTCCCGCTCTCACGAACTTTTTGAGATCTGCCAGATACAACCCGACGCGAGCCATTCTACCCTAAACTATCGGGGTTACGAAATAGCAATCAAACCCCGCAGATACGTTTTGGATACTGCGGCTTATTTGGTGGCACCGGATAAATATACGCTTTTTATCAGGCAGGTCCGGGAAGACAATACCATTCGGGTTTACCGGAGCGATTTTATCAATCTCACTCAGAATTCACCTTCACCCTTTAAACTTGATACCCGAGATATAATGGAGAACGTCCAACTTGAACTCGCGAGGGAAACGGAGCAAGCACTACCGTTAGAACAGTTGCTTATGTTTCCAACTGCTAACGAGGAGGCAGGGCTGCCTCGCATCGTGAACTGTCCAGAATGTAATGGACGCGTGCGTCGTCTTGGGAGAGAGGGGTATTTCTGCTTAGAGTGTGATTGGGATAATTTGCCGCCCCTAAAGCGGCTGTCATGATTGGCTGTCGCTAACCACTGCCCCCAAGTTTCGCTAAGTGTAAAACAAGAGACGTATTGCCAATGGCTATCACTGCGCCGACAACGGTTTGCAGGAGCGTATGCCGTTTTCGGTAAACCCTTGCCCAGGCAATCAACGGAATCAACAGAAATAACCAGCCAAATTGTGGGTTAACAAGCATCACAAGTACCGTGATACATCCCGTAGCAACGCTGCTATGAAAACTAATTTTCCACGTTAACGTAATTGCGAAAAAAACAACACTGTTTATGATATAAGCGACTCCCGCCCAAACAATTTCACGCGCCGCACCCAGCTGGTGCAATAGAAAAGTTCCCACAATCATACTGACGAGCGTACAGCATAAAGGCAGGAACCGTTCTTCTCTGTTTTTCAGATGTAAGTCGCTTACTTTGGAAAATCGAACCATGACTGCTATTGACAGTGCCGGTAGCACGGTCACAAATAGCACTACGATCCCCAACCACCGGAATAGGTCTTCAGGTGCTGCATGTTTTTCGACAACGCCAATGGCTGTCGCAATGGGTACCAAAAAAGGGCTAAAGACGACAGAGACGCACCATGCTAACCGTGCGGGGATTGTTGGTAAAGTCCTACGGGTCATTAATTAGTTCGATGTTTCCAACGTTTTGAAGAAATTGACTAAATCTGGTCCATGTGTACTGGGATTGACCGAGTTATCAATTTCCAAGATCTTCCCCTCTGTGTCAATGATAACAGTTAATCTCCCAATCCTACCTTCAAGGGCATTTGTTGCGCCGTATAGGAGCGAAAGATTGCGACCGGTATCTACCAGAAGCGGGAAGTTCAGCTGATTTTCTTCGGAGAATTTCTGGTGGGAATCGGCATCATTCGTAGTGATTCCAAAGACCTGAGCATCGTATTTGGCAAAATTACTCGACTCATCACGGAGTGAGCAGACTTCTGCCGTTCAGCCAGTTCCAAAATCGCGTGGATAAAACGCCAAGACGACATTCTGTTTTCCACGAAATTCACTCAATTGGTGCGTTTCACCGTTACCGTCAGTAGCAATAAAATCGGGAGCGGTTTGTCCGACCTCTATCTTCGGCAGCACCTCTTTAAGTTGGGCAGCAACATCTTCACCGTGTGTTTTGACGTTGACTTCTCTGTCAATAGCGCGGATATACCCAGCTTTATCAATGATAAAAGTTGTCCGTTGTGATGCGTTGAAGCGTTCAATAATCCCGCTGTACTGTGTACTCACCTTAAATTCGGTATCCGCCAGCAGAGAAAATCCGAATTTTTGCTCTGTGCGGAACCGCTTGTGTGATTCGACGGAGTCAACGCTCACACCGAAAAGAACGCTATCAGTTGCTTCTATCTCGCTCAAACTGTCCCGGAGCGAGTTGAGTTCGGCTGTTCAGCCACCTGTAAAATCTTTTGGATAAAAGGCGAGAACGATATTTTTTTGACCTAAGTAATCGCTGAGATTCCGCTCAACACCTTCTTCATCTTTTAGTGTAAAATCTGGGGCAATCATCCCCACTTTTAGCATATCTGGAGTTGTCACTGCTTCCTCCCCTGAAGCTGCTGAAATTATAAGGGCTGTCATGAGGATAGCAGCCCAGATACTTACATTTAACCGCATTAGAAACATTACATTATACCTCCACGAATTTTTTGTCAGTCTGAAAGAACCCCTTTTTCTTCAAGCCATACCTTCAAAGGCACATCTGCATCCTTGGGTGAAAAATGCCCGTTTGCATTCGTCCCGCCACCGAGCAGCTGCTGTCGAATTGGGTCGTTGCGCTCGAACATCTCCTCCGGAATGGTCATATTATCTTTGCTCCGTATCCATCGATAGCCATATCCGTAAAAGAGCCCCTTGCGAGTGATGTTTGAGTCGTTTTCACTGCGGGCATGCCACAGCCGCCGATCGAAGAAGACCGCATCCCCCGGTTTACAACAGACCGCTATTGCTCCCTCAGGAAGTGAACCATCTGTCGGACGGTCCTCAAGTTTATCCCATAAGTGGCTGCCGGGGATGATATAAAAGTTTCCGCGTCCAGGCTCTGAGCAGTCGGACAACCAGTAGACGACTTTGACAGAGAGACGCGGCCGCGGTGAGCTTTCCATCTCGATGTTAACACGTCCACTATCCTGATGCCAGCCGAGCGGCGTTGGTTTACCACGAACTTCCTCCCGACGTGGCGGTGTTATAATAAAATGGCTGTGATAGGAATAGATGTTCCAGCCCAAAATACCCCAGACCTTCGGGAACGTCTTATACCAATCCAAAATATTCACGAAAACCTGATCTGTACCGAGGAAATTCGGATAGAAGAAATTGTTATGCGCCGTCAGTTGGTTTTTGGTGTGTGGATCGTAGCCAGCATCAAGGTGTGTTTGATAGATGTTGTCCACCCGCGTTTCAAGCCGTTCAACGAGGTCTGACGGAAGGGCATTTTCAACGATAAAATACCCATCTTCATTTATAGCACTGCGTTGTTCGTCAGTCAGTTGGTGTTGTAGATGTCTTTCGTCAAGCATAGCGTGGATCTCCAATTTATGGTGTTTGTCGAAATGCGCGAAGAAGTTAATCTGGTAGGGGACCTTCTATCTGGTCAACGAAGCGGATAGAGTGAATAACATCACGGAGGTCTGTGAGCGGAACTTGCCGGTTGCGAACACAATCGACGAAGTGGCGATGCATCGTTAGCACGCCTTCATAACTCGCTGAGTCGCGCTGATCTACACCGTCGACTTCCCAACCTCCCATAACACTTCTGTCGTTGTCCTCGTAAATTTCGATTTCTTCGGGGATTTTCATGTAACAACCGATGCCGACACCGTGCAATTCGGAGCGCAGCACGCGACCACCCGACGCACGACTCCCGAAGAGGACACCTGTGACATTGTTATCAAAACGGACAAAGGCGGTGTAGAAGTTACGCTGTTCTGCAGCAAACGTATCGCGATGCGCCGTGACTTCCACCGGTTCCCCGCCTGCCATATATCGGAGCAGATCGACAACATGGCAGACATCGTTCCAAAGGGTAGTTGTAAATTCTCGATTTTGCCCGATCATCTGCTTGTTAAAGGTAGTGATGGCTAATGTAACAGGTCCCTTTTCTCCAACGCGCCGCATCGCCTCGCGTGTAACAGCGGCATATCTCCGCTGGAATCCCACCATACAGTAAACGTCGTTGGCAACTGCTGCTTCGAGCAATTGCTGTGTTTCGTCACTATTCGCACCCGGAGGTTTCTCAATAAACAGATGCTTGCCCGCGTTGAGACAATCCAAGGCGGGTTGTAAAATCCACTTTTCGTTCATCACACAGTAAACGATGTCTAAATCTTGCGTATCTAACATTTTCCTGTGATCAGTGAAAGTGTGTGGGAACTCATATTTCTGTGCGACTTGTGCGAGTTTTTCCTCATCTAATTCGCACGCCGCCAGCATTTCAACATCATCCTCAAGGCGATTGACATTTGGATAATGCGCGCCTTGGCTACGTCCCCCTGCACCGATAAATCCTGCTTTAAGCATTGGGACTTTCTCCTTCGTCTCAATATTCGCGAAATTGTGTCCGCTTGAAAGTGTTCATACTTTAGCACAAACCCAAATTGATAGCAACAAAATTTTAAGATGGAAGTCTGGAAAAATGGAAACAGCGAAACGTTTGATTTTCTCAACAGTTTGTGGTATTCTTAAAATTACATGAACCCAAGTTGCTATCTAACAAATGCTACATGATTTACCGAACTCACGTTTAAGGAGAAACTCATGCCAGTTTTTGACGCAGAAGCCTTAGAATTTTGGGAAGAGCACGGTTACGTTGTTGTTCCAGAAGCAGTGCCACTTGAGAACTGCCGCGCTGCCGAACAAGCCGTCTGGGATTTTCTTGAAATGGATCGCGACGACTCCAATAGTTGGTATCCCGACCCACCGCGCCGGGGTATCATGGTGGAAATTTATCAGCACCAAGCGTTGTGGAACAATCGTCAATACCCCCGCGTACATCAGGCGTTCTCAGAGATTTGGGGAACTGAGAAACTCTGGGTGAGCTTTGATCGCGCAAGCATGAATCCGCCTGAACGTTCAGATTACAAGTTCCCGGGTCCCTATCTACATTGGGATATGTCGCTCGACAATATGCCCGTGACTTTAAAGGTGCAAGGCGTTTTGTATCTGGCGGATACACCCGGCAATCAGGGGGCATTTACCTGTATCCCGGGATTCCACCGAAAATTGGAGGGATGGTTGAACGACCTACCTGACGATGCCAACCCACGGGAGGTCGTACGGGAAGAATTCCAACCCGAGGCGTTTCCAATTGCGGGGAAAGCCGGGGATCTTGTGATCTGGCACAGCGCGCTACCACACGGAAGTAGTCCAAACTCTGCTCTCCGTCCTCGGATGGCACAATACATCACGATGTCCCCCGCACCCGCGAACGGCAACGCTGAATCCAGGATTAAAGGGTGGCGCGAACGGTTGACAGGTCTTGGCAGAGAAACGAAAGAGAAGGAGCATTACCACGGAGAAACAGCCGAGTTGACACCTTTAGGGGAAAAACTCCTCGGACTTGAATCTTGGCATACCTAAACACGGTAGGTGCGGTTTCATGAAGTTTAAATAAATATTTCGGTAGTTCGATATTTCCCCCGGGCCCGGTAGGTGCGGTTTCTAACCGCACCGGATTTCGTTCAGAAATTACCGATTTAAATTCGGTAGTTCGATATTTCCCCTAGGCCCGGTAGGTGCGGTTTCAAACCGCACCGGATTTCGTTCAGAAATTACCGATTTAAATTCTGAATCTTCATCTAACCGCACCAAGTC
>VXZL01000583.1 GCA_009845505.1 Candidatus Poribacteria bacterium
CGTTATGATTGATACGTCGGTCGTCCGGGTGAAAGTAAATCAAGTAAACTTTCTCAACTTTCTGCGCAAAAGTAGGCAGAGAAAAACTTAACGCAGCAGCTAACATCAGAAACAACAACTTAAATTTCACTGAAAAAACTCCTCACAAAATGAAGATGCCAGCGAAACCAACGCAACCCACTCAGAAGCGATCACTGGGAAGCCAATAGACATCAGACTTCCCACTATCCTATGGTCATTTGATACTATTTCCGTATCAACATCTTCCGGGTCGCACTGAAATCGCCTGCAGTCAGCGTATAAAAATAGACACCGCTCGCAACATGCTCACCGAACTCGTTGCGACCGTCCCAATACGCTGCACGGCTTTTGGTTTGGTAGATACCTATGGGTTGATACCCTAACTTCAAAGTTCTTACGACTGCACCATCCACCGCATAGATCGTCACCGTGACATCCGCAGGTTCCGCTAACTGATACGGTATCCATGTTTCTGGGTTGAACGGGTTTGGGTAGTTGGGTTTGAGGCAGCGAGAACAAAACAGCGGGCGACGGAAGACTTATTACTCACGCTGTCCGTCGTTCTTGAAAGAACCAAGAGTCACTTGCCATAGACAACGATAGTATAGGTCACAAATATACCCAAAAAACCACTGATCTCAGAGTCCACAAAATAGATCTCTGATATACCACCATCAACAACCGCAGCCCTAATGCTTGCATCACCAGTGGCAATCAAACCTAAAATAGAAGTCGCGCTACTGCTCCCAATCTTTAGGCGATAAATGTCAAACTCGCCCGGATTGACAGCCACTGGGGCTTGAACATTTGTAACAAGTGCCCCTACTACGGGCGAACCTGTAGAAAACGCGCCACACCCAGTAAATAAAACAGATAACAGCAAAATTGTGATACTGCTTTGAAACACAATAGGTTGAATGTGTTTGAGCATGATAAAAACATCTCCTTAAATCTAAAAGAACGCGATAAACCCTTACATTTATTGACTTTATCGCTTGTTTAAGACACTAATTTACTTCGGAATAACGAAGGCAAAACGACCGCTGTGGTCACGATCCTCATCGGATGCATTAAATAGTCTGTCAGGGCGTTCCGCATCTTCGACATTAACGGTACCATTTGCAATCAGCCATAGACCTATATGGGTTTCAGGGTGCGGGTATCTATCATCCCGAACGACACTGAAAATCTTCGGTAAGCCTTCACGCGTAAGAACAAACGGTTCACTCCCGACGAAAAAACTTCCCAACCGCCCCCCGGTTGTCCAGTCTGGTTGGTCGAGAAATTGCAGGCGCAGCTGCACAGCGGTCTCAACCGGGCAAGTTTCAAGTCCCATCTGTTTTGCGCGAGCATAAATGGTATCAAGGGTGGCGAGCTCACCCTCAGCAAACCCCAGCTCCAGCATAGAAACAACAACGATATCCACCGTTGCCTCCGCTGCTACCACTGGAAAATCTGGATTTCCAAGGGCTTGCATGGACCATAAGCTGACCTGGCATTTTTCTTCGAGCAGTGTATCTAAAAGATCAGCACCACTCCTATGGGTTCCGAGTGTGATGGTAAAATCAGCAGTAAAACGCTTTTCATCACGCAAAGTAAATCCTATAAAGTTTTTGAAATATGGAAGGTATTGGCTGCTGCTACTGAAAATCAATAGGGTTGCTACAACCAAAGCAGTTCCAACAGCTACCCGCGGCAAGAACGGTTCCATTTTCGGAGAAGGTGTCGGTGTCATGTCAACAATTTTTCGCATGATGTTCTGCTTTATACTTGCTGATATCTGCACACCACCGAGAACTTCTTGGATCAAGAGCTCCTCTTCTTCTTGTAACCGTTTTCGGGCGCGATGGAGTCGAGTCCGTATGGTCTCCACCGACACCCCCAAGAACCTACTAATCTCCTTCGTCGTCATTTCGCCGAGATAATAGAGCGTCATCACTGTCTGCTCACCCTCTGGCAACTTGTCCAAAAGTTTTCTGACGATCTCAAAAACGATGTTCAGTTGCTTCCGCTTCGCGCTGTTCCCATACATAACGCGCATAATCAGATTTCACCACTTCTTCCATAGGTGTGTCCTCCAAGGATTGCAAGTGCTTCTCAGGTTTTTGTTCGCGCAGCCAATTCAGACAAAGCCGATTCGCAATGACATACAACCACCCAAAAAACTGGCTCGGATTTCTCAACGTTGAAAGGTTTTCATAGGCGCGGAGGAAGGTCTCTTGCGTAAGATCTTCTGCGTAGTGGAAATCATCGATTTTCTGCCACACGAGGGCGTGAACACCTTTTTGGTATTTTTCAACTAAAATGCTGAATGCTGAGTCGTCGCCTGATAAAACGGCATGAACCAATTGCGCATCGTCTTCTCTCTCCACTGAGCTCCCTCCTTATGAACAGATTCGGCTGCATTGACATCCACAGAAACATCTAAGTAAGCACTGCGTCTCGGACTTTGTGCAATGCAATCTACACAATTATGTTATTATAGAATTGTAAAGCCCCATTCTGCCCTAATTGTTAAAGACACATTTTTTTGCCAAAACCTTACATCAGGTGAAAAAATATTTTGTACCGAGGATTTCATTCAACGCATCAAAGACAGAAAATACATCGTCATCTTCGCACCCAGACAGGGAAAACAACTTTCTTTCAACAAGCAGTGGACAGACTCACAACCCAAAAACACACCTATTTTCCTATCCAACCCAATGTGGAGACTTATGCGCATTGCACGCGCAGGATTCCGTATTTTGCAAGTCCCAGAGACACCGCAAGAATACGTCGGGCAGCACCTACTTTACGCCTACTTGGATCACTTTGTCCGGCTCGTGGGTGCCAACATGTTTCTTGAAGTACAAACCGGTCGGGGCAGGATGGACCTCATCATCTTACACAAGCAGCAAAAGTATATCGTTGAAACAAAAATATAGGAAGGCGATAGGTCTTATCAGGCAGGCAAGCAGCAATTGGCGGCGTACCTTACATTGGAAGGTGTACGGGAAGGCTCTTACGTCGTCTTCGAACGATATAAACCTAAAGGTGAGTGTTACCAGCACCCCAGACCCAGAAACACCCGAAACGGGCTCGGTACGCACCTGTCGTATTGAAATTTCGCCCGGGTTATCTGCTGAAAAAAAAAAAGCGCGTTGCCACCGTTTTGCTCCAGAAAATCACCCGCAACGATCTCTACCACTTCAAGCACATCCGGATTGAATGCAATATCCATCTGCCAACCTGCTAAATCTGTGGCATCTTGAATCTCTATCGTCTGTGTAAATGCATCACCAATGGCTAAGGGAAATTTAGGGTCGGGTGGACTAACAACGATTGTGGTACCGTTTACACCGACATCAATCCCATTAATGTATACTTGATATTTCAGGCCCGCTTCCACCCAGGTCGCGGAGATATAGGCACCCTTTTCTACCAATAGCATCCCAGTCACTACCGCAACACCCTGAAGATTAGTAGTTATCACGCTACCGTTACCCACATTAACATTACCTAATCCGGAATGTTCAATAACTAACTCAATCCCAGCTGGTCCGGTGCCTGTGTCGACAAAAAATACTACTTGCACAAAATCCCCTATTTGGTACACTCCCCTTGTATCTGCGATAGCCTCCAAAGAAGGGAATTGAGCATCAGCAACTCCAACAATAGCCAGAAAAACTCCTAAAAACACAAATTTTTTGAAATCTGAAAACATTCGTATCAATTTTAAATTCCCTCCCTACAGCATTTCACAAAAATTAGTTTCGCTATGAAGCATACTAAAGTTAGGTAAAGGTTTCTTCACACCAGCGGCGTGATATTGCTTCGCAGTGAGAATAGAAATTCGCCCCTGAAAAAAAATCCCATAATTCATAAACCCCAGTTCAGACAACGCAGAAAAAATAGGGAGCACCACTGCTATCAAGAGCCGCTATTCACTAACCGCTATCTCACACACCGAAACCCAACATCATCACTCGTGAAAGTCGGAATATCCGCACCCCGGAAGGAGACTCGTGCATCCACAGCGTGCGAACTCCAAGACCCACCCCGTAACACACGAGAATTTTCAATATTATCATAGACATCCGAACACCACTCCCACACATTCCCCGCCATATCGTATAACCCGTAACCGTTCGCAGGATACCGTCCAACAGCGGTCGTCTCCCCAATACCGTTGCCATAGTTGGCACTACCCGCATCTATGGAATCGCCGCGCGGATACTTGCGACCGACCAACCCACCGCGCGCCGCCTTTTCCCATTCCCGTTCGGTCGGCAGCCGCTTCCCCGCCCATCTTGCGTACGCCGCCGCGGCATGCCAACTAACATAGACAACAGGGTGATCCGCTTTTCCAGACGGATAGTTGTTTCCAACCCAGTCCTTGAGATAATCCCCATCGTGGTATCGCGCCTGAATACGCCCCTTTTGCCACTGCAAGTTGGCATCTACGAACTGTTTATATTCCGCATTCGTCACTTCGTACCTGTCCATAGAAAAGGCGTTGACATTGACGGAGCGCACCGGCTGTTCGTCGATGAACGCCTCCGGATCGTTGCTCCCCATCCGAAACGTGCCTGCCGGAATCTGCACCATATTCTCAGATACAACGACAGGAGTCGGCTGTGTGGTAACTGGAGGCTGCGGCTCAGGGGGTCCGGCTGTCGGGGGGTCCATAACTGTATTCACGGTGTTCATGATTTCTACTTCTTCACCGCAGCCAGCAACCATTATTGTCCCAATCAGCAGCATCAATAAAACAAAAATTCTCACTTTTGGGATTCCTCCTTCTCCAACCATGTAGGCAGGTACCATTTCTGAAGAACTGGTTCGCAGGCACGCAATTCTGCGGCGTAAAGTCCCACGGAATGCCATACGCGCATTCCGTGTTGATTCATGCGACGTGCATTATTGCGCCTCTGTGCTTCGCAACGGGCGATGAATCGCCCTACTACGAACCTAAAACTTACTTCCGTATTAACATCTTCCGCGTCGCAGTGAAATCGCCGGCTGTCAACGTATAGAAATACAAACCACTTGCCACGCGTTCGCCAAATTCGTTGCGACCATCCCAATACGCCGCACGACTTTTGCTTTGATAGATACCCGCAGCCTGATGACCTAACACCAACGTCCGAATGAGACTTCCGTTTACAGAATAGATGGACACACTTACATCCGCAGACTCGGACAACTGATACGGTATCCACGTCTCAGGGTTGAAAGGGTTCGGGTAGTTCGCAAGTAAAGTACTCTCCTGAGGGCCTACCGAACTTATTGCAGGGGCAGCAGGACTCAATGGTATCAATGATCCATTTCCCAAGGCAATACCTGTGGCGGGAATATCCGCATCCGCAACCACAGTTTCGATATCTTTAGGAACCGGTGCACTCTGAATCCCACCCAAAGAAGTCGTCCAATAAACTCTGTCACCTTCAGCGTCCACCGCAATCCCTTTAGGAACACTCTCCGTCAACTCCGCAAGAAACTTCCCTCTGCCACCCGGACCGTTGATTGCCTTCCACCTGACGACTCCTTGTTGATCATCTGTCTGCTCCGTCCAATACACTCTACCATTAGCAACAGCAATGCCTCCTACATTTGTTGAGACCGGCACGATTAGACCCTTTTTGCGCCACTTCTTAATACCATCTGGCTCCGTCCAATAGAGTCCATCAGCTTCATCAAAGGCGATGTGCGTTTTTGGAGAATTCTGATTTGTGTCTAGATTTTTGATAGATCCAGTGTTTGGCTTCCCTTTAAAAATTTGTTTAACATCAATACATTGAACTTTCCCCGAAGAGGTTGTCCAACAAACCCTATCTTCTTTAGTATTAATAGCAACACCGAGGGGCACACCCTCTCCTGTTTCTAACACAACTCTCCTACGGTCGCCGCCGTCGAGATTAGCACTTAGGATTCTTCCTTCGGTATAGCTCTTCCCTTCCGTCCAATAGATCCTTTTGTTTCTCGTATCCACAGCAAGACCACCCGTTAGAGTCCAGCGTCCTTTTATCTCAAGCAGCAATTCTTTATTGTTGTTATCACTATCGGCAGGTCTATAATAGATCACATTATCCTCTATCCAATACACGGGTGGGAGCTGAGATGGTTCTGGTGTTGAAAGTGGTTCGGGCATAACCGGCTTCGGTTCTGGCTTCGGTTCTGGAGGTGGAGGCGCGATAGCACTTGCGGTAAAAAAGACTTGAGGCGATGGAGAAATGCCACTCACACTTGCCCTTACCACATTCACATCCGCACTTGAACCAAGTGTGAGGGTCGCTCGGAATTGACCGGGATAACCGGGACGCGCTGTTGTCGGTAAGAGATGACCACCGCCTTGAGTAACACGAAAGTTAACATTAGCACCAGAAAAAGCAGCCCCATACTGATCTCTCACTTCAACAACAAACGGATGCGACAAGGGACTGCCGGGCTCTCCCTCTTGACCATATCCGGATACTATCGATAGCGACGTTGGTTTTGAATCATCGGGTCGGTCTGTTGATTCTACGGGCTCTGCGTTCTCAATCAACTCTACAAGTTTATTAATCTCAATTGGATCGTCAAGTACATTATAAAACTGTTCATCTGCGAACAATTCTCGAAGTCCGCTATTCACAGTTAGAAGTCCTAAAAACAAAGGGTCTATATTTGAATCAATTGTTGTTAAGGTACCAGGAGTCTTTAAAATGCCCAGCATAAGAGGGGGGCTCAAAAAACTCTGAACCCTGTCCTTGCTAAAAGCATCCAGGACATCCGGAAGTAAAGGGTGAATTTCCTTGTCCAAAATCGTTTCCTTGTGGTCTTTAAACACTTCTGCAGCAGGTGATTGCTGCCCGAAAACAACACTCGGAATTGAAAGGTGAAACAGACCTAAGATAAAAACAAATAGACAGATACATATTCGCTTTTTCATTTTATTTTCATTCTTCTTAAGGGTACGAGGGGCAGCACAGAACTGAAATTTTGAAATTTTAAATAACTCACTCATCTTACTTTCTTTGAAGAACTTTCAGTGAAATGGTTACATATCACGCCGCTGGCGTGAAGAAACGCGCTGATGGTATCAGGGGACAAGCTCACCCTGAGCACCCCCATCCCCAGCATAGAAACAACAATATCAGCCGTTATTGCCACTCCTAATAAAACAACGCAATAAGTAGTTTTGGGATTTGAAAAATTGGTTGAAAGAGTGCGGTGAACC
>VXZL01000537.1 GCA_009845505.1 Candidatus Poribacteria bacterium
ACACAACGACCCAAAAAAGGGGAAACGCTCATCGGCGATGCCTTTGATATTTTCACGGGCGGAAAAGGATTTAATCAGGCAACAGCTGCTGCACGACTGGGTGCTGAGGTCACGCTCGTCGGAAGTGTCGGTGCGGATCCTTTCGGGGAGATGCTGCTCATTGCGACTGAAAATGAAGGTATTGACAATAGGTTTGTCAGAAAGTGTACCGATACCGGGACGGGGGTTGCAACGATTGTGGTTGAACCCGATGGCGATAATAGCATCATCGTCGTACCGCGCGCAAATATGGCACTGACGATAGGGGATATAGACGCTGCCGCTGATGTCATCGCAGATGCCGATGTGCTTCTTTTGCAATTAGAGACACCGATTGATGCGTCCAAACACGCCGCAGCGATCGCCAAAGCACACAGCACAACGGTAATATTAAACCCTGCACCCGCACAACCCCTGCCGGATAGTCTGTTGAGATATGTCGATATTCTTACCCCAAACGAGTCCGAAACCGAACTACTATCGGAAATGCAGGTAAGCAACGACGAAGAGGCACGCAACGCAGCAGCAGTACTCCGCGCTCGCATGACGGACACGGAAACATCCACTGTCGTACTAACGCTTGGAGAACGAGGCGCATTGATGCTAACAGCCACCATATCCGAACGCGTTCCTGCATACGCTGTTGAGGCTGTAGATACAACGGGAGCAGGCGACGCTTTTTGTGGCGCGCTCGCAACCGCGTTGGCAAGCGGTGAAACCTTACATACAGCGATTGCGTTTGCAAATGCCGCGGGGGCAGCAGCGGTGACTGTCGTTGGCGCGACACCCTCTATGCCGACACGTGCGAAAGTAGACCTTTTGATGTCTTAACACCATAAGAAACCCTATCTTTGAGAATATCAGGAACTGAGGAAATAAACGATGGAAAAAATAGTAAAAAAGACCACGATACTTATAGTTTTAATTACATGCTTATGGGGCAATACACTCGCAACACAAGCACTCGCAGCCGAAAAGTGGGAAGCGAATATGAAAAAAGATTTCGCAAAGGTGTTGCGAGAAAAGAGGCGACCTGCAGAAAAACATCGAGACCTCATCAGTAAATGGCAAAAGGAGGGACGACTTTCTCCGCTCCTGACGCTGTATGAGACAGAAAAGGAAACTCGGAAACCGGCTTCTGCGACAATCGACGCAGCATTTTACTATGGTTTAGGCTACACAAACGCACTGCACGCTACGGAGACAGGCGAAACGCTTGATCCGGCGATTACCTACTTAAAACACGCCCTTGAAATTGCGCCGGATCTGTTTTGGGCGCATTTCAATCTTGGTGGTATTTACCAGCAGCAGAAAGAAAATGAGTCGGCACTTGCCGAATTTGAAATCTGCGTCCGTCTGAACCCGAACCACTATCCCGCTCACTATCGCATGGGTGAGATTCACTTGGAACAGCAGAATTACGCCGCGGCACTTCACGCTTTCGACACAGCGCGGACGTTAAACCGAAAATGGGAATATCCACAATACGGCATCGGCTTAGTTCGATTCGCACAAGGCGATATAGACCGCGCAAGAGAGACGTTTGAGAATCTTACGCAACGAAAGAAAAAATTCGCACCCGCCTACTTCAAGCTGGGGCAAGTCCTCGCTACTGAAGGGTTCTTCGACGATGCCTTGGCAGAATACGCTAAAGGCGCACAACACGCGCCTTACTCAGCCGAGGCGGTCTACGAACTCGCTGCTATTTTCGACGAAAAGGGCAATACGGAGGGTGCTATCAAATTGTATCAACGCACGCTTGAAATTGCGCCGATGCATGGAGAGGCGCATCTATCCCTTGGAGATAAACTCTACGCCGCGGGCGACACCGCAACAGCACTACAACACTACCAAGAGGCACTCTCCTTGATGCCACATATTAAGGATGGTTTCTTTGAACCGCTGGAACCTTATTTCGCTGGATTGATGACAGCCAACGAAGCAATGCCTATTTTGGAGAAAGCGATGCTCGTTCTTCCTGACGATCCGCGTTCCTATTTTTATGCGGGTAGCCTTGAAACCGATGCCGGGAATACCGAAAAAGCTATTGAACATTACAAAAAGACAATTCAAATCATCGAAGCGGACGCAAGTTATTTGGAAATGGAACTCTCTTTGGGAAACTTCAACGATGTGTACTTCAAACTCGGGGAACTCTATCATCAGCAAGGCAACACAGAGGAAGCGGTCGTCTACTTCAAACGCGCTTTAATCGTAGATCCAGGGTTAGCGAACAGATTTATCTCACAAGGACAAAATGCTTTCGATGCCGGAAACTACGGGGATGCTATTGAACCCCTAAACACACATCTGTTGCTGTTTCCAGAGGACATTGAGGCTGTTTATTTGTTAGGGCAAAGCTACGAGGCTAACGGCAATACAGATGCTGCACTTACCTTTTATGACCGTACGCTGGCGTTGGATTCACAGCGATCAGATGTGCTTTTTAAGATGGTTCACATCTATCGGGAACGTGATGCACATCAACAGGCGATTGACGCGCTACAGAAGATTATTGAAATCGCACCCAACACAACTGAGGCGCACTATCTACTGGCAGTGTCTTATCTTACGTTGGCACAACCCGATGCTGCCTTATCCGCATTTCTCGCAACTGTGCGGCTGAACCCGGATGATGTCGCGGCGCATTACCACGCCGCAATTCTACTTGAACAGCACGGCGAAATAGATAAAGCCATCGAGCATTATGAAAAAACGATTGCGCTTGATACAACCTTAATCGAAAACGCCATAGGGCGACACCTACAAAGTCCTTTGCCAAACATTGCAGCGACAGAAGTGGAGCCATTTTTCCGTCTTGGGTCGATCTATCGCGCCCGCAATGACGAAGACAACATTATCCGCGTCTATCGACCTGCCTTGGAAATTGAACCCGCACATCCTGAACTGCATCATTTGCTTGCGGTTATCTTTGAGAAACGGGACGATCAAGGCATGCAAGATGGGCTTGGAAGCTACGCCCTAAAGGCCATCCATCATTACGGATTGGCGAATCAGTACAATCCTGAAAACTTCGATTGGCACTACAGTTATGCGCGTCTGCTCGACCAGCACGCCGAAACATTGGGAGATGGCTATCACAAACACGCTGAGATGGCTGTCAAGGAGTACACTGCCACTATTGCTTTGAATCCCAATTATGCGGACGCTTACTTCTACCGTGGACTCCTCACACTCCGCTACAAGCAGATTGGCGATACACTTTATCGCTATAGCCAAATTTTAGAGGATTTCAAACAAGTCGCAGAACTGCAGCCGAGAAACCGCGAAGCAAACTATCAGTTGGGTGTGCTTTACCTTGAAATCGACCGACACGCGCTTGCGAAAAATGTTTTTGAAAACATGCGCGCTTATGCCCCAGACTATCGGGGTATCCATTTGTACCTCGGGCGGATCGCAGAATGGGAACAAGCATGGAAAGAAGCGATTCAATACTATGAAGCGGAAGCCAAGCGCATCGAACAGCCCGTGAAGGAAGATGATGAGATCGCTGTAAAAACGTACCAACGTCTTGGTGACCTCTACTATGCCCACGCCTTAGATTATAATAGGGCAAAGGAGGCGTTAGAACAGGCACTCGCTTTGGATGAAACGCATGTCCCGACGCTCCTTAACTACGCCAACAACCTCTTCAGCATGGATCTACTCGGTGCAGCGACGGAACAGTTTGAACGGGTGATACAACTCGAACCACGCAACCTAACGGCGAATTATAATCTGGCATTGATGTATGAATATAGGGAAAAGTACGGGATGGCAAGGGAGCAGTGGCAACGTTTCCTCGATCTGAATCCACCTGAACAGTGGAAGATTGAGGCTGAGAAGCATCTGAACCAGTAGCATCATGGACATCAATCTCACAAAGGGTACACTCCAGACTGCGTTTATCGGATGCAAGATTGAGCACCACACACAAGTCGCTTCTACCAATGACATCGCTATTGGGCGTGGGAAAGCAGGTGCAGCAGAGGGAAGTGTCATAATTGCCGAGCACCAAACCGCCGGACGTGGGAGATACGGTAGGAGATGGGATGCACCATCGGGAAAGTGCCTCCTTGTATCCGTTGTCTTTAGACATCGGCTGCTTCGCGATCAGGTCGCATTGCCTAATCTCGTTGGGGCAATTGCCATCGCGCGGGCAATTCGTGGGACACACGAACTTGATGCGCGGATTAAGGCACCTAACGATGTACGTATTGGGAAAAAAAAAGTGGCAGGCGTGTTAACAGAACTCGCTTATGACGACCAGCGTCAACCTTTTTTCGTCATGGGCTTCGGCGTGAACGTCAACAGTGTTTTAGCGGATTTTCCATCCGAATTGCGTGAAACGGCAACCTCTGTGAGGATAGCGGCTGCCGATGCAAAAAATAAGGACGTTGAAATCTGCCGGACCTCGCTGTTATGTACTATACTTTGTCAGTTGGAAAAGACCTACCTACAACTAAAGGCGGGGGAAACGGATTTAATCACCCAGCAGTTTGAGGCGTTACAGGAAACCGTGCCAGATGAAAGTGATTATTAGTGCTTGTCTTTTAGGCGTGCGTTGCCGATACGATGGGGGCCATAGCCACAGTGAAACGGCTATACAACACAAGAAAACCCATCAGCTTATCCCCGTCTGCCCAGAGGAATCCGGGGGTTTACCGACCCCGCGTCCACCGGCGGAAATTGTGGGCGGCGATGGCAATGATGTCTTAGATGGTAAAGCAAAAGTTATGACTGCGGACGGAGTAGACGTAACGGAAGCCTATTTGCGAGGGGCACGCCACGCCTTAGCGGTTGCTCAGACGCACGGCGCGACACAGGTAATCCTCAAAGCGAGAAGTCCGTCCTGTGGTTGCGGTAATATTTACGACGGCACTTTTTCGGGAACCCTCACGTCCGGTGACGGCGTGACCACTGCACTCCTGAAACGGCACGGTATTACCATCACTTCCATGTAGCACCCCCTGACAGTATTTATAGTAATGTTTAGAATTAATTAGACACTCCGCACCGGCGAGGTTAGAAACCTTGAAGAAACACCCAGGCAAAAACCCTACCAGGGGCGGGTGAATGTCTCTTTATTTTTAGGTTTTACTATAGAAGAAAAATGCCAACTGCCCAGATGAGGTATTGAATTAACCGAAAACCCGGGGAATGCCATACGGCATTCATACCGTTGATTTGTGAAGCGTAGTGGAACGGTGACCAGATTTAATAGTTTAAAAGACGTCGCACCTGCTCTCCAATATCAGAACTCCGCATCAACGACTCACCCACAAGCATTGCATGAACACCGGCTTCCTGGAGCCTCTCAACATCTTCACGGGTGTAAATTCCACTCTCACTCACCACAATCTTATCCGCCGGAATAGCCTCCCGTAAACGGAATGTTGTGGCAATGTCCGTATGAAATGTTCGCAAATCTCGGTTATTTATTCCGATAATCTGCGCGTCCACGTCCAGTGCAATTGCTAATTCCGCTTGCGTATGTACCTCGACCAGAGATGCCAACGATAGCGAATCGGCAATATCCATGAATGTCCGTAACTGTGCTGGTGTCAACGCCGCAACAATCAATAAGATTGCATCTGCCCCGGCGACACGCGCTTGGTAGATGTGATAGGGATCAATGGTGAAGTCTTTACGGAGGAGTGGGACATCAACGACTCTCCGTATCGCGCGGAGATAGTCGAGTTCACCTGCGAAAAAATGTTTGTCTGTTAGCACAGAAATCGCAGCGGCACCGTTTTCGACGTAGGTCTCAGCGATGGATACCGGATGGAAATCCTCGCGGATAATGCCCTTACTCGGTGATTTCTTCTTCACCTCAGCGATCAGTCTGACATTATCACTGCCAGCGATAGCACCGCTGAAATCTCGCGTCGGCGGAAGATTTATAACCTCCCTCTCCAATGACGCAAGCGGCACCTCTATCTGTTCGGCTGCTAATTCTTTCTGTTTATGCGCGATGATCGTGTCGAGTATCAATCCTGCTGTTCCCCAAAGACCTATTTCTATGAAAGATTAATTGTTTGAGACCTTCTTGAGACCTTCCAACTTCGCGAGTGCCGCACCAGAGTCAATGGCTTCCGCTGCCAGTTCAATCCCTGCCTCAAGGCTATCCACCTTCCCACTCGCCACAATCGCTGCACCGGCGTTTAGCACGACAATATCGCGTTTGGGTCCTTTTTCGCCCTTTAGCATATTAACTATAATTTCAGCGTTCTCCTCGGGTGCGCCGCCCAAGAGTGCCTCAGGTTCGGCTATCGGAATTCCGAGCGTTGTCGGATCAAGGGTATAGGTTTTGACAGTCCCGTTTCGGAGTTCCGAGACACGCGAGGTCGTTGTCGTCGTTATGTCGTCCAAACCGTCATCGCCACGGACGATAAAGGCGTGCTGACATCCGAGATTGTTTAGGGCATTCGCATGTGCTTCAGTGAGTTCTGGTGCATAGACCCCAATCACCTGTGCCTGTGGTCTCGCTGGATTGGTCAGGGGTGCTATGGCATTGAAAATCGTACGAATCCCGATCTCCCGTCGCGGTCCGATGGCGTATTTCATCGCACCGTGGAGTATAGGTGCGAATAAGAAACCGACACCGACCTCGTCGATACACCGCCCGACGTGTTCGGGACCGATTTCAATGTTCACGCCGAGTGCCATTAGCACATTCGCACTCCCACTCTGCCGCGTTACGCCACGGTTGCCGTGCTTCGCAACCGGAACACCCGCACCCGCAGTAACGATAGCGGAGGTTGTTGAGATGTTGAAATGGTTCAAACCCGTACCACCTGTACTACATGTATCAACAAGCCGTGGCACTTTCGGCGTGGCTTGTAAATCAGGCGTATGACGTGTGGGAACGGGTGTGGCTTTGGCGCGCATGGCGCGCGTCGCACCTGTAAGTTCCTCTATCGTCTCGCCTTTGAGCCGAAGCGCAGTCAGAAAACAGGCGATCTGTGCATCTGTCGTCTCACCTTCCATAATCTCGTTCATCGTCTCGACCATCTCTGCTTCGGTTAAGGCATCGCCTGCCATAACCTTCTGAATTGCTTCACGAATCACGCAATGTTCCTCCTCAAAATATTCTGCTCACAATTATAGCAGATGTTGGTATATCTTGCAAGAGCACCTTCTAAATCGGGTGTATAAATAT
>VXZL01000326.1 GCA_009845505.1 Candidatus Poribacteria bacterium
AGATAGTGTCGTGAACGTCCAAGACCTGGTGCTCGTCGCGACTGCTTTCGGACAACCCAGAGATCGCAATGCGGAACACGACCCTGATGTCAATCGCGATGGAATCGTTAATATCTTAGATCTTGTTCGGGTCAGTAACAGTTTTGGACAGACTGCACCGGATGAAAATTCAGCATATCACAATATCCAAGAGTATATCTTTGATAAAAGTTGTGCAAGCGGTGCATGTCATGCAGTACCTGCCAACGCTGGTAATTTAAATCTGACCTATGGTCTCTCTTATGAAGATTTGGTTGTCGGGGTGCCACAAAATCCTGCTGCGGCTGCGGCTGGCATGAAACTCGTGGATCCCAGCAATCCAGAGAACAGTTTCCTTTTGACGAAACTGATGGGCCCCACAGCACCAGAACAAGGAACACGGATGCCCTTTGGGGGTGGCGTGCTCCACGATGGAAAAATAGAAGCAATTCGTGCTTGGATTGCGGCTGGGGCACCACAGACTGGTAGAGTAGCAGGGATGGGGGACCTTGCAGTTTTACGCGACCCTGAAGAAATCTTTGAAGCACCCGCGCCACCTCCACCCGGTGAAGGGTATCAACTTCATTTGCCTCCCTTCAAAATCGAACCCGGCACTGAACGCGAAGTATTTTATACAACGCAAATCAAAGATGAAAATGGAAATCCAGTACAGGGTGACATCTTCATAAATAAGTATGAGATTTTCTATCCTGTCGGCAGCCATCACTTTATCTTATATCGGATGACCGATGCTGCAATCTCAGAAGGAATCCTTGAAGCAGGCTTAGATCCCGGAATCGGTGTTGATCCGGCAGATACTTTCCGAGAGTTAGACCCAGCTGACCCACAGGCACTTGGAAACCTTGGAACGCATCGTTTCTTCGTTGCCGGCACACAAAACGAAGATTTCTCGTTTGCCTTTCCAGAGGGCGTTGCACTCCGTCTTGCAGGTGATACCCTCTTTGACCTGAATTCTCACTTCATTAATTTATTAGGGACCGAAACCCTAATTGGTGAGGTCTACATCAATATTTACACACTTCCACCTGAAGATGTCACGCATGAGGCAATTGAGATTTTCGTCTCCAATACAGAGATTAACGTCCCCCCCGGGCTAACACGGGTTACCAAAATGGATTGGCATATTGCAGATGAAATGGAACTAAAAGGCATAGATCCTGGGACGACATTGAACGTCATGATGCTTACATCTCACATGCATAGACACGGCGAATTGTTTGAAATCTTTCAACAGTCAACTGGTGATTTGTTGCACCGAAGTGTTGCTTATGATGACGCACCGATAACCTTTTATACACAGCCCCTGGTACTCGATGCAACCGATGGGCTCAGCTTTCAGTGTACGCACAACAATTATGATCGGGACGTACCTATTGAATTCGGTTTTACATCCGAAGACGAGATGTGCATTATTGTCGGCTATTATTATGTGCCAACTAATACCATTTCTGATTGAAATTGTAGCATAAACTTTAGTTTGTGCAGGCTTGTAGCATTATGCTTTAACCTTTGCATTAAAGGGCAGTTAATGCGATATAAACTTTTAGAAGTGGTATAACACTATTGTGAACAATAAGTAAATAAAGCATGCCAAGCACACAATCAATCGTATTAACCAACACATTTGGAGGTTGAATTGTTAATTATGGTAAGAAAAATAGTCTATCTCACACTCATCACCTTGCTGATGGGCAGCTTCTCTTTTTTGGCACTCGGACACAGTGATCTCCCGACGCTGTTAGAGGATGTCAATAAAGACGGGGTGGTAAACATCCAAGACTTAGTACTTGTTGCTGCTGCCTTTGGACAACTCAGAGACCGCAATGCAACGCAGGACCCTGATGTCAATCGCGACGGGATTGTTAATGTGCTTGATCTCGTTCGGGTCAGTAACAGTTTTGGACAAACCGTGCCGAATGAAAATTCAGCATATCACGATATTCAGGAATATGTCTTTGATAGGAGTTGTGCGAACAGTGTTTGTCATGCGGCGCCCGCGAATGCGGGTAGTTTGAATCTCACCTATGAGCTCTCCTATGAAGATTTGGTTGGACAGGTTCCGCAGAACCCAGCCGCCGCGGCTGCGGGTATGAAACTCGTAGATCCGGGCAACCCAGAAAATAGTTTTCTTTTGGCGAAGCTAATGGGCCCCGCCGCACCAGAACTGGGGGCACGGATGCCGTTTGGCGGCGGCGTACTCCATACTGGGAAAATAGAGGCAGTCCGCACATGGATTGCGGCGGGCGCACCGCAGACCGGTAAAATCGCAGGTATTGGGGACCTTGGTGTCTTACGTGATCCCGATGAAGTGTTTGAACCGCCCGCGCCACCAGCCCCTGGTGAAGGCTATCAACTCCGTCTGCCACCCTTCAAGATTGAACCCGGTACGGAACGCGAAATCTACTACGCTACCCAAATCACTGATGAAAATGGGAATCCGATAGAGGGCGACATCTTTATCAATAGGGTTGAAATCTTCTATCCTTCTGGTAGTCATCATTTCATCCTATATCGATTTACCGAGGAAGGTTTGGCAAACGGTGTACCAGAGAGAGGTATTACACCCGGAATCGCAGTCGATCCAGCGACGGATAGATTCCGTGAACTCGACCCAGACGATCCACAGGTACTTGGCAATTTCGGTGTTGATAGACTTTTCGTCGTCGGCACGCAGACGGATGATACGCTCTTTGAGTTTCCTGAAGGTGTAGGGTTGCGAATGCCTGGAGACACTATGTATGACCTCAATTCCCACTACATCAATTTGCTGGGGGACGAAACATTGATTGGCGAAACTTACGTCAATATCTACACGATCCCCGAAGAAGAGGTCCAGTACGAGGCGATTGAAATCTTCGTCTCTAACCGGTCGATTAACGTGCCTCCCGGCACAACGCGCGTTTCCAAAATGACGTGGTATGTTGAAGATGAACTCGAACGCCGAGGGCACAATCCCGAAACGGAATTAAGTGTTTTCTTACTGACATCGCACATGCACAGACACGGTGAGTTGTTTGAAATCAATCAGAGATCAACCGGGGATTTATTGCACCGAAGCATCGCTTACGACAATGCTCCCATTAATCTCTTTGATCCTGTTCTCCGCTTAGGATCAGACGATGGACTCAGTTTCCAGTGTACCCACAACAACTACGACACGAATGAACCCCTCATATTCGGACTCACATCTGAAGATGAGATGTGCATTATCTACGGTTATTATTATATCCCGACTGAAAGTGCGGGAGCTATAATCAAATAGAACCTGTCTCATGAATATCGGGAAGCGCGCTTCATAGGCGCGCTTTTCTCTTAGATGGCTATAACCTCAAGAAAAAATAACTTCATAGATGCCCTCACAGGTCAGATTTTGGTGTGTGATGGTGCTATCGGAACCGAACTCCGCAAACAGGTACCAGCACATCTACAATGTGTTGATGCCTGCAACATCTCTACAGAACACGCCGAGAAAGTCTCAATGATTCATCGCGCCTATGCGAATGCCGGTGCCGATATTATTCAGACCAATACCTATCAGGCAAACAGTGAAGCGTTAGCTGTTCACGGCTTGGCTGAGCAGGCTGGAGAAATTAACAGAAACGGTGTGAGACTCGCACGTGCTGCTGTGCCAGAGACCTGCTATGTAGCCGGTTCCGTTGGACCGATCTCTTTCCAAACCTTAGATACTACACTGCCCTCAACGAAGGCAATCCGACGCATCTTTAAACAGCAAATGGATGCGCTTGTTGATGAGGGGGTGGATCTTCTCGTTCTTGAGACTTTCGTTTCTCCCAAACAAGCAGAAATCGCTGCGAAGCAAGCACTCACTTACGATGTTCCTGTCGTCGTTGAGATTAGTGGCGTTTCGGGCGGCACAGTAGGTGCCGGGGTGGATGTCCGTGTCTTTGCACAAGAGCTCGAACAACTCGGTGCACACGCAGTTGGTGTCAATTGCCGAGGTCCACACGATCTCGTTGAGGCGATGGAGCTCCTCGCACCTGTCATCAAGGTTCCTATTGCTGTACAACCCAACGCTGGTAATCCGAGGGTAGAACAAGGCGAGGTTGCGCTCTCTTATACAGTTGAGGCAGAAGTTTTCAGCGATTACGTCGGAAAATTGATTGAACTTGGCGCGAACATGATTGGGGGTTGCTGCGGCACGACCCCGGCTTATGTGGCGAAAATCCGTCAGGCTGTTACAGGGCGTAAGCCTGTCCAACGGAAACAACGGATCTTCGTCCTTCCAAAGATTCGGTCAACCTCGAAAGTCCTGACTGATAATCCTGTGCAACAAGTATTTGAAACGCGAGAGCAAATCATAAGTGTTGAAATGCGCGCCAATACATTTCCACAGTTGCGAGCGATGTTGCGTGAGGCGAAAAATCTCGCTGCCATCGGTGTTGATCTGTTTGATGTGACCGACAATTCCGGTGCTGCCGTGAATATTGGATCCGTCGGTACGGCATACCGCCTTCAGCAGACAACACAAATTCCGACGCTCATCCATTGGACAACCCGCTCGCGGAATCTCATCAGTATGCAATCGCACCTACTTGAGGCGGAGGCGTTGGGCATTCGTGGCATTGTTGCTCTCTCTGGTGACCATCCAAAAGTGGGTCCCTATGAAGCGGCGAGCCTCGTCCCAGATGTCCGTGGCGCGGTTCAATTGATGAAACTCATTGCACGTCTGAATCACGGTGAACTCGCTGACGGTTCGTCTATTGGCGATCCGTGTGGATTCTATTACGGTGGTGGTTTCACGGTTGCTGAGAACCTTCAACCCCACGTCAAACATCTCACAAATAAGGTGAAGCAAGGGGCAAAGTTCGCTTATACACAACCGGTCTGGACTTATGAGGATATCGTTCGGACCCAGCAAGCGACGGCACATCTCGGTATAAAGATGCTTTACGGCATCCTACCGCTCACCAGTTTCCGCAGTGCCTCCTATCTACGCGACAATTTGGGACTCTACATCCCTCAATTTATTGTTGACAAATTCCGAAACCTTGAGGATACCGCCGCACACGAACTCGGTATCCGGTTGTGTTTGGAGTTAATTCGCGACATCCGTAATCAAGATGAATGTAAAATTGACGGCATCTATCTCATCCCACCTGCTCGCATGAATTGGAAAAACAGAGCCAGCGTCATCTCAGAAATTGTTAAAACCTACCGTTAACATTTTTCCGATTCCCGCGGCTCGTAAACTATGCAAACTCGTGAAACTTCCATCTCATCAGCACGCGTTACAGCAAGGTCGCTTCTCTTAGGGATTCTATTCATCCCTGTCAATGTTTATTGGATGACGCTTGTTGAGGTGAAGTATTACTCCCTTGACGGTTCATGCCTCCCACTTTTTATCCAACCAGTCTTCATTATGTTCATCTGTGTTGTCGCGAACACACTCTTGAAACGTTTCGCGCCGCGGCAGATGCTACAACAGGGAGAGTTGCTCACTGTCTACATCATGGTGGCGATCTCGTGTACGTTTGCTGGACACGACACGATGCAAAATATGTTCGGGAGTATTGGGCATGCATTCCAATTCGCAACCGACGAGAATGAGTGGCAGACGCTCTTTTTTCGGTATCTACCCGCTTGGCTTACCATCTCGGATACCCAAAGCCTCCAAGGGTTTTACGAGGGTGAAGCCACTTTCTACACAAAACATAACTTCTCGATTTGGCTAAAACCGTTGGCGTTTTGGGGACTCTTTTTCCTGATTATGATGTTCATGATGCTTTGCATCAACACAATCGTCCGAAAGCGATGGGCAGAGCAAGAAAAACTCGCGTATCCAATCATACAACTACCGCTACGGCTCTCCGAAGATGGCGGTATCAGCCTCCTGAAGAACCGGATGATGTGGATAGGCTTCAGCATCGCGTTCGCCATCGGTGTCATTAATGGGGTCAACTATCTTTTTCCGCAGTTTCCAGAGATCCCTTATATCAAGCGGACGGCTGTTTTCCAAAATATTTTCACTGACCGTCCATGGAACGTCATTCGTGGGACCCGAATTTCCGTTTATCCTTTCGCAGTGGGTTTGGCGTTTTTCTTGCCGTTGGACCTCTCGTTCTCGTGTTGGTTTTTCTTTGTTGTGCGCTTAGCGGAATTCGTCATTGGCGCAGCACTCGGTACGCGCTATTTTCCTGCCCTCAACGAACAAGCGTACGGTGCTTGGATTGCTCTTTTCCTGCTTGCCGTTTGGGTCACGCGACGACATCTGGTGGAAGTGATGAAAAAAGTGTTTGGGTTTGAATCGCGTCTCGATGATTCCAACGAACCGATGCCGTATCGTGCCGCCTTTTTGGGAATCCTCGGATCGCTTGTTGCCCTTGGGGTCTTTTCCTCTATTGCAGGAATGGCGTTGTGGGTCGCCGGTCTTTTCTTTGGGGTTTATTTTCTCCTATCGTTTGCGATCACTCGTGTTCGGGCAGAACTCGGCACGCCTCATGAAATTTACTACGTCAATCCGCACGACATGCTCGCGACAGTCGGTGGAACGCGGCAGTTTGACACGAGTAGTCTCACTATTATGTCGCTTTTCTACTGGTTCAATCGTGGTTACCGTAATCACCCGATGCCGAATCAGATTGAGGCGTTCAAACTTGCCGAATCAACGGGGATGGGCAATAGACGTTTGTGGGTGGCGATGTTGATAGCAATTATCGTCGGGATTTTGGTGACCTTTTGGGCAAATCTGGACATCACCTTCCGTAACGGTGCAGATGCGAAAGCGGGTGGATTCAAAGACTGGGTTGGCAGAGAATCGTTTAGTCGGCTGCAGCGGTGGCTACATAACCCAACGGAACCGAACATGGTTGGTATGGGCTTTATGGGTATCGGCGCGCTCCTGACGTTTGTGATGATGTATATGCGGATGCATTTCTTGTGGTGGCCCTTCCATCCAGCGGGTTACGCACTTGCCATCAGTTTTGCGATGGATTATTTCTGGTTCGCTTTCTTCGTGGCGTGGTTTCTGAAGTTAATGATTCTACGGCACGGTGGCTTGCGGCTCCATCGTCAGGTCGCACCGCTCTTTTTGGGGTTAATATTAGGCGATTACGGCATCGGCAGCACTTGGGCAATCATCGGACCGGCATCCGGCTTACGAACCTACAA
>VXZL01000501.1 GCA_009845505.1 Candidatus Poribacteria bacterium
ACGCTGGACACCCCAGCCTTGGTAGGTGCGGTTTCCCAACCGCACCGGGCATCACTGAAAAATAGAACCCCTTTTAAGAGGAATTATCAATTAGAGTTGGTATAACTTGAGCTCGGTCTAAGGTTCTTCTTTGTAGCATAAACCGTATGAAGATGAGCATTTGCAGCCCCAGCGGGGCGGAATGTGTATAGAAATGCCGTCAACCCCCAAGGATAAGCCCCAGCGGGGCGAAATGTATGTTCCGCTAAAAAATTGCTCAAACTTTAGTAATTAAGAGGTCCGTAGATAGGTGTGACTATTGAAATCAAGGGTATCTGGCGGGGGTGCAATGTTTATTGTCTGAATCAGGATTTTCAAGATTGGAGAATGAACAGGATTATAGGCTTCCTTGGTTAAGTTCTATCTTTTACACCGATTAGCACTAACTGTTCTTACATTTAGAGAGTTTCCCTACTCTTCCTCAAACTCCTGTGTGGTAAACCGCAACGTTCGACAATTCTCCGTCACCGTGCGGACAACATCATCAGGGATTCCATCCGAAACATTGGCTTCAATATCCATCGTTATTTTTACATCTGCGCCCGGTAGACTGGTGAGATGTTGTACGACTTCCTCTATAACCTGCTGCGCATCGCGTCCTGTCCGTATTGGATCCAAGTTAACAGTGCCATAGAAGCGTTTGGATTTCGCTGCTTGTGGAGGCGTGGTTCCGGTCTCCATATCTTCTGTTTGTTCTGTTGATGTACCATGAGGTTGTCCATCTTCTTTTATACCGGGGTCCGACTGCGAAGGATCTGCTTCTGTTTGCTGCGCCGCATCTGCTTCAAGTTGTTTTGCTGCCCCATCAGGCTTTACCAACACACTTGGGTCTTCAAGGTAGATTGAACCACCAGTACTGCCGAATTGTAACCCGTTATACCTTCCTGTGTCATCAACACTATTTGCATATCCAAATTCTTTTGTTTTAATCCCTTCCCAAACGGTCTCAAGGAGGACATCAGAATCGCGTAGGCGCGACAGATATAGGTATGTCGCAAGGCACTCCCACACCCGCTTGAGGCTGATATGGTCTGCGTCTTTCCAAAGCCAATTGTCCAGTTCCATCTTTAACAAAACAGGCGACCATTTTGTGATGAGCTGCTGGTCGTTTCGGACTTTCGCGACTGCCTTTGCAACTGGATTGTCATCCGACCCCGGAATGCGTGTTTCTTCCCACACAATTGGGTCTGTTCCTTCTTGGGTTGGAACAAGGAGCCAACTGTAAGCTTCATTGAGTCGTATCACGACGGTGTCATTGCTCTGATCTTTACCACGCCTCGCTTCGCGCCGCTGGTTAGCATCAAGGTTCAATGCCTCAGTTTCTTGGATAATTGAATCCCATGCAAGATAACGACGGGTTTCGCGTTCAAGCGGTTCCCATTCTCTGGTGTCAAGTGCAACGAAAACAAGCATATTGCGATACGTTCTTGGGGGCTTGCCACGTTTACCTAAAATCTCTGATGCAGTTGTGAGTGCCGCTGAATCTTGCATTCTTGCCTGATGCCCGGTTGTGGGTGAGAGGATTACCAATCTCGCCATTGATTCGTCCGGCACCTCTGCTGGCGAAGGACACGGGTGGACGGCTCTAAAATCTCCACGCCTTTGCGTCTGTTGACGCAATCGGCGAACAACTTCCGTTTCTACGACTTCCGGTTCTAACTTAGCGGCACGATCTTCCATTATTCTGCGGAGGTTCGGGTGCGTATCATACCAGTACCGTTGGGCGCGGGTATAAAGGTGGGTCAATCGATCTGTCAGATGTCTGGTTGCATCATTGAACACAGAGACGTGTTCATCGGGTTGTACGACACCGAGGCGAATCCGCATTTCTTCAAGACCGCGTACGGCTTGCCCACCCCCATGTGGCGCGCTGCCCATGAAGATTGTGCGTGCCACACGTCGCGCTGCTGAGATTTCGCCGAAACGAGTGTTCCCTTCATCAATCGCGCGAGGCTCGGAACGGCCGCCATCCACGTCCTTATCCACAACGGTGTTCCAATTCTCCGGCAGGTAACGTAGGAGTTCCTCGCGCACACGTGGCGAGTCGAGAGGGATAGAGCCGGGAAGAATTAGTGGGGCACGATCTTCGTTTATCCATAGGTGATGGATAACGGCTGCCATGAAGCGCAGCACCCCCCGAGTTTTCTGGAAGTTCTCAAGGGGTGACCAGTCGTCATAGAGTCTATCGAATAGTTCAGGATGGAGCGGATATGCCCGCCGAAGTCGATCAAGATAGGGTGTTTCACGGCATTCAACTGGGAAATCTGAAGGGTTTTCGTCGTATAATTGGGTAAACGCTCGGCAGACTGCATCACGAGTCGTTTCATCTTTGACGGGTGAAAACAACCGCCGCCGTACAATTTCAAAACCTTCGTCTGCATCAACAGGTCTCCAAACTCCTTCAAGCCTACCAATCGTCTGTTGAATCCGCTCCAATGCTGCTTGTCCAGCCTCACCTCCGATTTCGATATCGGATTCGGGGATAGAAGCGACGAGTTGACTCCGCTCCGCATTTTTGACTGCTTCTGTCAAAGACTGCACAAAGGTTAAGTTCGCGTCAAACGAACCTGCTGGCAAGCCATTGACCCCGTATATGTTACGGGTATACGCGACTAATTCATCTATGAGGATAATCGCGGGACCGAATTCGTTGAGGAGTGTGGTGAGGTCGTTTGCGCCGGGGGCAACACTCTTTTCGTCCGCTGCTTGGACGATTGCATATCCGTCTTGTCCACCGAGCTGCGCCGCAATGTTTCCCCAAAGTGTTCGAGTTGTAATGCCTTGGACTTTTTGTGTGCGGGATGGATTGAGAGCCGTTCCGACGATTACAGCGAAACGAGCCATTGGGAGTTCACTAACTTCTGCTTCATTGAGGATCAATTCTGCCCCTTCCATCTGATCGACAGTTGCCTCCCCGCGAAGCAAATGATACAACGCCAACATGCTATGCGTTTTCCCACCACCGAATGCGGTTTTCAGCTGGACAATCGGTTCCCCGTCTTTACTTGTTATCTGCTTAACAGCGGTAGCGAGTAGCCGTCGCATGCCTGCTGTGAGGTAGGTTCGAGCGAAAAATTCTATCGGATCTTGGTATTCCGCATCGGCATTGCCCGCGATAACTTCACTGAGGTTCGCGGCGAATTCCGCTTGGTGATAACGTCCTGTCGCAATGTCGGGATGTGGCGTGACAATCTCTCGCCACGGTGTGAGTGGCATCAGTTTCCTCCCATAATAAAGTATCGTAAAACTTCTAAAGGACGCGCTGCATAGGGATCCGAGGGATAGCTACTGCAAGTTCGCTTCGGAGTGCTTTAATCTCTTCGGACAAGAATGTGAGCAGTCGGCGCATCATTTGTGTCGCAGCGTTTGTTGGTCGGGCTTCAATTATACGTTTAAGTTCTTCATAGAGTTGAGAGGCTTCTGTGAATCGCGTCCATTTGCGCGTTCGCTCTTGCCGGTGTTGCTGCAGCCATGCGCGATTGAGGCGGAGCATCGAAATATGGTACTCGCCACAGGCTGTAATCGGTTTGAGGAAACCTTCATCAGATTCTAAAAAATGAACACCGTAGTCCATTTCACGACAGGGATCGGCGAAGCGATACCCTCGACGACGCTGCTTACTTGTTGGCCATTTGTCATGTTTTATCATATTGCAAGGTATACAGACCCAATATAGATTGCTGTAGTCGTTGACGGGGCCTCGCTTGCTTCGCGGTTTAAAGTGGTCAACGCAAAAAGCGTGCGGTCCGCCCTTGAGCTGCTCATGGGCACCACAATATGCACAACGGTAGTCAAAGTCTTGGCGCAAATAAGGTTCGGCGTTCCGATAACCCATTCTGCCTTGCATCTTAGGCGGTGATGCTCGTCTGCGAATACGAGGAGGCGTTTTGTCGTTCACACCAATTCCCTCAATTCGCGCAGTTTGGCAATGACTTCGTCAAACCGTTGCATCCAATTTTTGTCACGCGCGGCAGAGCGTCTTTGCATAGATTGTATAAGCGGCTGTGCCGCTTCTGCCTTATCTAACTGCTGATCTAATTTCGACAACGTAATTTCTTCTTCTTTTGTCAGACCAGTAGAAAATTTCTTATCCAATAAACTGTGATACGCTTCAAGTACCTGCATTGGGAGTTCATAAGCGAGGGCGTTTTCATCTTCATCTGGATGCAATTTGCGATACTCATCCATTGGAACGATCGCGGCTACAGGTTTCCCGTTATGCTTAAGTACAAGGCTTTCATGCGCTTCCCACGTTGCCCGCAGTAAGTTTTCAACCTGACGCGGAAGGTCATCTAATGAAATCGTTTTATTCATGACTATCACTCCTCAATATCAAATGTTTGCTGAGTTTCCCGAACTTCCGAACCCTTCCGTGCTTCCTGAATGTGTGTCCATGAGGTAATAAGCCTGTTGTAAGCAATTGCCTCTTGTGCCCACCCTTTGCGTTCACAGATAGCAAAAAGGCGATACGCCAACGCACGCGCATTCTCGACCTGTTCGCTGCTGAGTTGGTTTGCTAACCGTGCGACTTCTACTTCACCACCCCGATCAAGTGCTCTGATAAGGTATTGCGTACATTCCCATGTATTTACGCGTCTATCTGAAGTTGGATCCCACTCGTCTGGATATTCCTCACGCGAAAGCAGACGAACTCTCCCCGCACGTGCCCGAAGAACACCTGATTCCGCTACGCCCTCCACACTGGTATCTCTTGCGCGCGCAAGGACTTCGGCATCTCCAAAGGGTGCCTCCCGCATCCCGTACTGTTCAAACCACGAGACACAGAATCGGGTATCGAGGTCAAGATCGCCTTCCTGCTCGGTGAAATGAGCATCAAGTTCGGCATTGATGATTTGTAGGGCAGTACGAACACGCATAGGACTTCCGTCTGGTTCAAGAACACTGCTGTAGTTTGAAAAAACTGCCATGCCGGGACCGATTGCTGCTTGTGCAAGATCAACAGGGGCAATATTACCCTGCTGCAAATGGTGAAGAGCATCAGGCAGGTCCCGACGAAGTGCTGCAATAAAACCTCGGCGGGTTGTCATACTTGCCTCATCGGACCTCGGACGACAGACGAGGACGATTGAAGACGCAAGGGCATTGGTTCCCATCGCAATTTGACGACTTTTCATCTCTGTTCGCATAGGCAGAGTTCCTGTGATTTGAAAACCAGCTTTGAGTAATCCTTCAAGCATTGTCTCCCATCCTGTTGAAGCGACGCTTCCATTGTTGGAATCAGTTTCAGATTGCTTAAAGGCATAGTAGACAGTTACAGGATAATCTGGGTGTGCTCGGTCTTTCATGAATTGAAAGGCTTTGCTCAAACCTGTTAGGAAGTGTTCTTCTGCTCTCCTTCTATCGCCACCGAAACGATGACGAGCAGCGACAAGTTCCTCAACTGTTGGAACAAGCATCAACCTAAACAAATCAGGATAGATTTGCCTTAAGCTTCGACGCAACCAGATATAAAAAAAGTTTGAAAGTTCAGCGTAATCAATGTTATCGTAATAAGGCGGATCGGTCGAAATAAGTGGAGCATCAACTTCTAGCAATGCCGCAGCAGCATCAAGTTGAGTGACATGCCCGTTCCGAACTCGGATATTTCCGAAATTCTTATTAATAAACCGAGCACCCCATTCCACACAAGCTAACCAATTTCCCGTTGATTGACTAAAAGGATTACACTCTGCGTAATCCCAGACCATCGCAATTGCTTGACGGTCGAGAGTATGACCCATATAACCACCTCTAGATACCCAACGACAGAGATTTGACCAATAATCCGCCCCTTTATCTAACGCAAACGCTAAATATGTTACCACAGCATCAGCGTAATCTTCAGTCTTTTCACAATCTGCATTATTGGCATCCATCTTTATTTTTTCCCTTGCTTCACTTATTAAATCACTGAAAGTGGTCAGCGCAGTCAGTTGTCTTTGTGTGAAAAGATCTGCCCAAGTATAAAAACCGTATCCGCGCCCACTGACTAAGGTTGAAGTATCTCGATTCATTTCAATTTCGGGTGCCCAATTAGGGTTAGCAGATTCCGCAATTTTCTCGTGTTTTTCCGATGGTGAAAGGTAAATTTGTCCATTTTGTCCTTCAGCGACGATCCCCATTAATTGTGTATCTACCCGCCCTTCCATACTTTCACTTTTTATGTATTCTTCGCGACTGTCCTGACAACATACGAGACAACGAAAGCGAGCACCTCGTCCTATCTTTGTGGGGGCAGGAGGTGTACCGTCCCCCGTTTTCACTTCAAACCGCACTGTCTTATTCGCTTTATCAACAGTTGGTTCAATCCACGCCTTATTTCTCCTTCGTTTCGATAGCCAAAAAGTAGTGACCAATGGCATCTTTGCTTCACAGGCGGGGTTATGACATTTTGCTCTGCGTGCCCAAACCCACGCAATGACTGTTGCTTCACCGCCACCTTGTTCTTCCGGCAGTTTCGCTTTCGGATAAAGATGCCCAATTCGCTTTTCGGCTTCCTTCCGCATCCATTTTCCATAATAACGAACATCTTCTGCTAATCCTGTAGCACCTTTCCATGTTTGACTCTGCAGCGAATCACTTTGTGCATCGGGATTCACCGGAGGTTGTCCTGCAAAGCGTGGTGGAATTTCTATCATTGCTTTGGTAATTAGAACAGCTACGGGGTTAAGGTCGCTGCCGTATGCCTCTAAGCCGAGTCGTTGTGCCTCTAACGGGATTGAACCACCACCGCAGAATGGATCTAACACGGGAGGCGGATTTCCATTCGTCGATTTGAGAATCTCTGCGCGTGCCTTTTCCAAAACCTGTTCGTTATTGATATTTTCCCATTTTACCAACTCTTTAATGAGCTCAAAAAGATTCTCGCGTTCGCGCTCTTGCTCTGCTTCGGTAAGATCGTCTCGATTGGAAGGGTCGTCAACAAGTGAGGCAAATAGCACTGCTCGGCAAGCTGCTAATGGTCGCCTCGCCCACCAGAGGTGTAATGTAGATGGGTGTCCGTGGCGGATGGATTTCTCGCGTGCGGCTTCGCGGTTGATGTCATCTAAGGGTAAAGCGACTTCAATCAGTTTTTTGCGGTAGTTCACAGTTTCTCCTTTCAGTAGAGTGTATGATAG
>VXZL01000468.1 GCA_009845505.1 Candidatus Poribacteria bacterium
GTCGGTATCATAATAGAACTGCCCTGAAAGTGTTGACAAACCATGAATAGCATGAAAGAAAAAAAGGCACTTCTTTTCATATCCACATTACTGCTAACTTCATGCGCGCTTATGAGCACCGCCTTTGCACAATATCCCGCGCCTACCCAACTCAGTCTACCTCCAGGTGCCAAAGCCCGTCTCGGTAAGGGTACGATAACAGAAATCGCTTATGCACCAGATGGCAATGTATTCGCCGTAGCCACCAGCGCAGGGGTATGGCTGTATGACACTGAAACATATCAAGAACAGGCATTCCTCACAGGACAGAGAGACGAAGCCGCGAGTATAACGTGGAGTGGAGATGGCACGCTACTCGCCAGTGCAAGCGCCGACGGGATCCGTTTGTGGGATGTCTCAACGGCTACGCTCAAAATCAACTTGACTGAACATCACGGCGAACACATGATACCCGATCTTGTCGCACTCAGCACGGACGGTACGCTTCTCGTGAGCTCGGATTTCCACGAGATTCGCCTATGGGATGTCAAAACTGCCACATTGAAAGCAACCTTTAAAGCACCACGACATAGAGAGAAGGTGGGAAGCATATCTTTGAGCGGGGATGCAAGACTACTTGCCAGTGGCAGTTGGCACGAAGACACGATAGAGATATGGGATGTCAAAACTGCCACACTGAAAGCAACCCTCCCAGGATTCGGTCCCGGCGAGAAATGCGTATCGCTAAACCCAGACGGCACACGCCTTGCCGCAGGTGGCATCGCAGAGATCGGCAGCAAATACGCATGGTTTTTATGGGATGTCGAAAATGCTACCCAAATAGCAACACTTGGAGGAGATGAGATACCAGAAGGAGGTTACTCAAGATCACCTGTTAGCAGTATCTCATGGAGTCAGGATGGGAGAGTACTTGCCGTTGGATATTCCGACGGAATCGTCCGTTTGTGGAACATGACAGACGTTATACCTACGCTCAAAAACATTTTTAGAGCAAATACAGAAGGGATCACGAGTCTCTCGTGGAGCCCGGATGGCACACACCTTGCCACTGGCGGCTCGGATGTCCGTTTCTGGCAACTCCAAAACATTACCCTTAAAACGACTCTCATAGGCTATACTGGCAGTGTTACGAGTGTATCGTTGAGTGCGGATGGCAAACGCCTCGCAAGTGCGATTTGGACAGATACGCTACATTTATGGGATGTCACAACGGCTACACACATCGCAACTTTGAGAACCACACCGACACACTCGTGGAAGCATGTCATTGAGAGTGTGGCGTTAAACCCAGAAGGCACGCTGATCGCTACAGGCCAGGCGGATGGACTACGGTTATGGGATGTCAAAAGTACAAAGGAAATCGGATTGCTCACGGAAAAAATATCGGACAGAAGTCCATCAGGAAGGAGAATTAGCAGCGTCTCGTGGAGTGCAGATGGCACACACCTCGCCAGTGGAAGTGAGCACGGCACAGTGCGTTTATGGGATTTTACAAACACTACGCCTACACTTAAAGCAACCCTTATCGGGCATAGAGAGGAAGTCCATAGTGTCGCTTTGAACGCGGATGGCACACGCCTTGCAAGTGCCAGTGAGGGCAGCCATGCCTTGCGTTTACGGGACATGGAAAACGGAACAGGAAAAGTAATTTTCTCAGAATCACTACGTGGTGACCATGTTCATAGTATATCGTTGAATGCGGACGGAACACTCCTTGCCAGTACAAGTTGGAGTAACGAGACGTTTTTATGGGACCTCCCACGTGTTAACCCCAAGCCAATCTTTACAGGTATTTCAAGTAATTGTGTAGCGTTCAACTCAGATGGAACGCTCCTTGCCAGCGGAGATGTGTACGGAAAGGTGAGTTTATGGGAGGTCCCAACGCTTACGGCTGTACCGAAAACACCTTTCAGAAAAAATAAAACTTTACCTATCTCCGTTATATCCGAAGCCTTCGTTAAAGTCTCCGTTATATTGAAATTAATCGATGCACATAAAGCGACCTTCACAGGACACGCGGATAGGATAAGGGGCCTATCGTGGAGTACAGATGGGAGGATACTTGCCAGTGGGAGTGCGGACGGCACGGTGCTGCTGTGGGACATAAACGCCCTTCAACATCCAAAAACTGATAACTGATTTACCAATCAGCGACACTGCCATCTGTATCGTAATAGTATTCGCCGCCTAACTCCTCCGTATAGGTGTCAAGCGTCTGTTCAGCCTCTTGCGTGTTAATCTCAAACCCAAGTCCCGGTTTTGTCGGCAATTCGATGTGACCATCTGTAACCTGCCACTCCTCAGTAAACAAACCGTCGCCCAAACCGGCATCAATTTGCTCTTGAATTAGGAAATTCGGCACAACCGCATCAACATGAAGGGAGGCAGAAAAAGCAACCGGTCCAATAGCGCAATGCGGTGCAATGTGCATATAGTAAACCTCCGCCATGTTCGCAATTTTCTTGAGTTCCGTAATACCACCAGCGTGAGAGGTATCGGGTTGTAAGTAAGCGACCACCTGTTTCTCAAAAATCTCGCGGAACCCCCAACGCGTCAGCAGGCGTTCACCCGTCGCAATCGGAAACGGCACATGGTCAGAAATCAGTTTCAGCGCATCTACATTCTCTTGCGGAATCGGTTCCTCAACGAACATCGGACGCATGCCTTTAAGTTCATGACAAATTTCAATAGCGAGCGCAGGGGTCATCTTACCGTGAAAATCAAACGCAAGTTCGACATCCGGTCCCACCCACTCGCGCATGAGATACGCACGTTCTACAAATTCGTCAATAACGGCGGGAGGTTCATGTCCACGCCACTTGCCACCGGGACCTGTCTTAAATGCCGTGTAGCCACCTTTTTCTTGTAAGAATTCAAGACGCGCTTTCGCAGCAGCTTTGCCTTCGTCTGTTAAACTCCCGATGCCCCAATGTGCATAAACGCGGATGCGGTCGCGCACAGCACCGCCCAACAATTGATAGGTAGGGACATCGTGGTATTTACCAGCAATGTCCCACAATGCCTGATCAATACCGGACAAAGCAGACATGAGGATGTTTCCACCTCGGAAGAAAGCCGAGCGATAGACGTGCTGCCAATGATGCTCAATCCGTAGCGGATCTTTACCGATAAAATAATCAGCGAGCTCCTCAACAGCCGCACAAGTACTTTTGGGTTTACCTTCAAGCGTGGTTTCACCCCAACCGATAATACCGGTATCTGTCGTAATCTTGACCAGACGCGTCCGACGACGTGGGAAGAACTGTTCAATTGTAGCAATTTTCATTTTTTTTACTATGTGATCCTGGGCTAAAGAAACGCCCAAGCAAAACCCCTCCATTTCGTTTCGGGTAGCACGTAGGTTGGGTTGAAACGCAGTTGAAACCCAACTTCACACATCAGTCAGTAAAAAGGAGTCCGAGAATCCTAACATCTCTTGTGACTGACTGCTGACTGCTGACTGCTGACAACTATTATAGGAGAAAACTATGTCTTCACGCCCCAATATTCTTTTCATGATTGCCGACGACCACCGATGGGACGCCATCGGCGGTATGGGCGACCCGACTGTGAAAACACCGCCCCGCGATTCACTGATGGCACGTGGTACGACTTTCCGTCAAACACACATCATGGGTTCTCTCGTCGGTGCCGTCTGTGTTCCGAGCCGTGCCGCCGTTCTTACCAGCGCGAACCTGTTCCGTAGCGGGGGCAACCAAATTAATCGAGATTTAGCAGTCTGGCCAGAAGTGATGCGCGAGGCGGGGTATCACACATTCTTTTCCGGCAAGTGGCATAACGATCGACAGACGTTCACGAACAGCTTTGATGAGGGTGCAAAAATATTCTTCGGCGGCATGAGCGACCAATATAAAGTACCAGTCTTCGATTTCGATCCAACAGGAAAATATCCGAATGATGCCAAATACATCGGAGAAAAGTTTTCTACAGAACTCTTTACAGACGCCGCTGTGCAATTCATAGAAAACTACAACCAAACGGATCCATTCTTTCTTTATCTCTCCTTCACTTCACCACACGATCCGAGGACTGCACCCGGAGAATACGCGACGAGGTATCCACCAGAGGATATACCTGTCCCAGAAAACTTCGTCCCCGAACATCCATTCGATAACGGGGAAATGCGTATCCGAGATGAAGTGTTAGCACCCTTCCCGCGCACCCCCGAAATAGTCCAACAACACATCGCCGACTATTACGGGATGATTACACACATGGACGCTGAAATGGGACGCGTGCTAAGAACCCTCGAAGCCAAAGGACATCTCAACAACACAATCGTCATCTACACTGCCGACCACGGACTCGCCGTCGGGCAACACGGACTGTTAGGCAAACAAAATCTTTATAACCACAGCATCCGCGTTCCATCAATATTCGCTGGCCCCGGAGTTCCCGAGGGCGTAACTGTGGATGCTTTAACCTATCTGTACGACGTATTCCCTACTGTTTGCGATCTCACGGATGTCACATGTCCAAACACAACCGAAGGGTCTAACTTAGTGCCGTTGATGAGAGGTGATATAGAACAGGTAAGAGCCACAGTCTTCGCGGCGTATAAAGACATTCACCGCACCATCAGCAACGGACACTGGAAACTTATCCGTTACTATGTGTCTGAGGAAACGGGTACTGGCACGAATTGTATCCAACTTTTCGACCTGGAGCAAGACCCGTGCGAGACAACCAACCTTGCAGATATGCCCGAACACGCTGATCGGATCCGTTCACTCGCTGCAGATATGAAAATGTGGCAAATTGAAACGGACGACTTCATGAAGGATATACCGGTACTATTAGAATAGTAGGCACACGCCCGGGGAATGCCATAAGGCATTCATACCGTTGATTTGTGCCCTAACCCATTGGAAGATTAGAAGAGTCTGTCTTCTTTTCTTCCATCCTTCCATCCTTCTAATGTTTAGATGAACTTGGATCTTAGCCTTTCAATCCGTACTGCCCAATGGCAATCAACCGTGCTGCCTGTTCTGCCGTGTCCGCGATTAACCGCGTCGCATCTTCAACAGCAACCTCAAGAGACATCGGTTCTTGGACGATACCTAACATCGCATCAATACCGGCTTCGTAAACAGCTTCAGCACCCTCAGCGATGCCACCAGCAATTGCAATGACAGGGATATTGTATGCTTTCGCTACCTTTGCAACACCAACAGGTGTTTTGCCAAACGCCGTCTGAAAGTCCAATTGCCCCTCACCTGTAAAAACGAGAGAAGCACCTTCCATGCGTTTTTCGAGTTTAACGGCATCAATCATAATATCAACGCCGAGTTTCAATTCCGCGTTGAGAAACGCCATGAGCCCCGCGCCCAACCCACCAGCAGCACCTGCACCGGGGATGTTATTAAAGGATATCCCAAGCGTCTCGGTTAAAACCTTGTCAAAATGTCCGAGACATTCATCTAAGGTTTCAATCATTTCAGGGGTGGCACCTTTCTGTGGTCCATAGACGTGTGAAGCACCCTCTGGACCCGTCAATGGGTTGTTCACATCGCAAGCAACAACCGTCTCGGTTTCAGCAATAGCCGGATGTAAACCCGTTATATCTATTGACCGCAATTGCCCGAGGCTCCCACCGCCGCGTGGAATCTGTTTCCCATCTGCATCCAGCGAGCAGACACCAAGTGCCTCCGCCATTCCGACCCCACCATCGTTCGTCGCGCTACCACCAATACCGATAATCAAACGTCTGCACCCCGCTTCTAAAGCAGCGTGGATAAGTTGCCCGGTACCATAAGTAGTCGTGCGAAGCGGATCCCGTTCCTGCGGATTAACAAGCGTGAGACCGGAGGCGGATGCCATCTCAATAACAGCCGTCTCCCCATCTGCAAGGATACCAAATTTCGCCTCGACCTCGTTTCCGAGTGGCGCAAGCACACGACGCGTTTGAATGTGACCACCCGTTGCATCAACGAGGGATTGCACAGTCCCTTCGCCGCCATCCGCCATCGGCACTTTTTCAATAACAGCCTCTGGAAATACGCGACGGATCCCTTGCTCAATCGCACGCGCAGCTTCAAGAGCACTGACACTCCCTTTAAATGAATCAGGTGCAACTACAATTTTCATGACGGATAATTTATCACAAGCCTCACAACTTGTCAAGTTCCTACCGAAAAATTGCTTGACACCCAATGCAAATTTATGCCAAAATCATAGTATCGGAGGTAAGTGGAAATGAAAGACATCTATACTAAATTAGGCATTCGCTGGAGTGTCATAAGTGTTCTGATACTAATGTTCACCACACACGGATTCGCCGCCGTCGATCCGGCAACTGCTATAGCAGTTTGGCTCTTTGATGAAAAGAAAGGCGACCTCGCCAAAGACTTGTCGGAAAACGCGCTTGATGTGGAGCTCGGAAACGGTGTAGAATGGGCTGAAGGTGAATTTGGTGGTGGGCTGGAATTCGAGAACGGCAGCTTAGTTAACGCCGGCACTTCACCACTCCTAAACGTCGGAACAGAGAACTACTCTATAATGGCATGGTTCAAGTATTCCAAAACCTCACCTAATTGGCACACGGTCCTTATCCAAAAAGCCGATTTCGCCATGCCGAGACACGGCTATCTCTTGGGAATCCGCGGAGACCTCGATCCGAATAATAAAGGGAAACCCTTGTTTTGGTTTGGATTAGCGCAAGGCGCAGGTGTTCACCTCTTCGGTATATCCCCTATCAACGACGGAAAGTGGCATCATCTTGCCGCAACTGCCGATCGGAAAGGCGCGATGAAATTGTATCGAGATGGAAAATTCGAGGTTGAAATAGACATCTCGGCACACCAAAAATAGAATGAGGATAACCAAAAACCTCTCACACTTGGTGGTGAAGTTGGTGTCCCTTCTCGAACCCTTGCAGATGGCATAATAGATGAAGTCGCACTGTTCAACGTCGTCTTGACAGAAGATCAACTCACGGAAATTGCCGAAGCAGGCCTCGCACGGGCATTAGGTGCGGAAGCTGTCTCGCCAAATAACAAATTAGCTACCGCCTGGGGAAAAATAAAGACGAGGTAAACTGCTACCTTACGGTTGTATTATAAACGATACCCTCGCTAACGAGGTCTGCTCTTCAACAATGGGTTAAAATAGAAAAATAGG